>NZ_JAUBTI010000035.1:0-60754 GCF_036702415.1 Microcoleus sp. D3_18a_C4
CGGGGACGCTCGCACTACAATAAAAAAAATGCTTTTTACAAAACTGAGATGCTCCCATTAACATAGTCCTACTTAGATAGGCTACTCTATACCTTAAGACTAAGAACAAAGGTATAAATTCGGTTTCTTCCCTTGTGGGGCGGGCTTTCCAGTCCGCCTCCGCAGCTATAACTTCCATCCACAGCAGCTTAATTAATCTTAACAGCAACCGCAATCCGGCTTTAATACAATAGTTTAGCCAGCGCGCCTCAAAAAATTGTTGCTGGACTTCAGAATTTTCTCAGAATTGAGAGTTAGTTTAAACTCACATCTTGCACCATTCTCAAGAACAGGCTTTTCGGCCTGTTCCACAAGAGATAAATTTTCTTGTGGAACAGGCCGAAAAGCCTGTTCATAAAAAGATTATTGAGAATGCTGCAATATCTCAGTTTAAATAGACAACGATCGCCCGATTCAATCGATCGAGGAAATTTACCATGAAAACAGATTACCTCATCGTCGGCAGTGGTTTATCAGCACTGGTTTTCGGAGCTTTGATGGCAAACTCCGGCAAAACCGTACACATCCTCGAAGCTCACGAACATCCCGGAGGCTTTGGTCACACCTTTACGATGGCCAAAAAATACACCTTTAATGCCCAATTCCACTACGTTTGGGACTGCGGCGAAGGACATACAGTCAATCGAGTTCTCAAAAAACTCGGTCTCGATCGAGATGTCACCTTTGAACGGTACGATCCGAATGGCTACGACCACATGAGAATGCCTGGGTATGCGCTGGATATTCCCTCCGAACCAGAGGAACTGATCCGCAGATTGTCGGCGCTGTTTCCCGAAGCGGGCGAGAGAATTCGCCAATTCGTCAACGAAGTCGAGAAAACCGGCGAGGGACTCAGAAAACTCGCTCCTCCCGTCAAACCAATTGAATTGCTCAAAAATTTCGGTGACGTATTCTGTGCCGTCCAACATCTCAATAGTACACTTCAAGACGTTTTCGACAAGTTCCAACTCCCGCAAGCCGCCCAAACCCTATTAGCCCTGCAATGGCCGGACTTTTTGCTGCCTCCAAATCAGCTTTCTTTCTATGCTTGGATTGCCTTGTTTAGAGGCTATCAAGAAGGCGCATTTTACCCGACGCAGCATTTTGAATCTGTCATCAATTCTTTAGTTAAAGTCATTGAATCCAACGGGGGGAAAGTTCTATTAAACCATGAAGTCACGAATTTTAGGGTGACAAACAGAACAGTAACCGGTGTTGAAGCGATGGATTTGACCACGCATCAAACCCATGAATTCACGGGCGACAAGGTGATTTGCAACCTTGACCCGAAAAGAGCGGCCAAGATGATTGGAGAGGAACAGTTCTCTAAAACAGTGCGGCGGAAACTCAACTATGAGTATTCTGCATCTAACTACATGGTGTACTGCGTTGTCAAAGATATCGATCTCCGAGACTATGGATTTGGCAAGTGGAATACGTTTCATACGGAACACTTGGATCTAAATGAAGCTTTTGCTCAAATGTACGAGCAAAATGATTTTTCTCGTCCGAGTTTTGCAATTACAACGCCAACTTTACTGACCCAAGCGCGGCGGGATTGTCCAGAAGATTGTCAAATTGTCGAATTTCTGACTGTTGCTAATTACAGCTATTTTAAACAGCTTTGGGAGAGCGATCGCAAAGCTTACAGACAGAAGAAACAAGAGATTCTGGACTCGATTTTAGATGTTGTTGAAAAACACTATGTTCCGAATTTTCGCAAACACATGGTCTTTCATGTTACCGGAAGTCCGACGACTAACGAGCGCTTCTGCTGGTGTCCTAACGGTAATTCCTACGGTTCCAGCCTGACGCCGCGCAACATGGGGGTCGATCGACTAAATCATGAAACATCCCTCAACAATTTCTATTTCTGCAACGCCTCTTCGGGCTATCCAGGCTTTGCGCCGACATTTTGGACGGGGGCGCTGCTTTATCAACGTTTATCCGGCGATGCGATTTTAGGCTAGGAGGAATTGGTTACTCGGCGATTGAAATCGCTACTACAGAAACGAAGTCTGCCTCCGCAGACTAAAAAATAAAAAGGGCATCACATCCAACCTGGCAACGAGAGAAAGCTAGAAAAAGGTTCTTGTCCCCCCCTTATTAAGGGGGGTTAGGGGGGATCGGATCGTTTCTCCAACAGCTCTTAAGCATTCGATGATTAATGTTCCATTCTATCAATCTAGGAGTGAACTATGAGAATTGCAATTGTTGGGGGCGGAGCCAGTGGTATGGCAGCAGCCTACTGGCTCGATAAACAGGGGCATCACGTCACTGTGTTGGAAAGTCAGCCGATTTTAGGCGGACACATTCGGACGCTGAACAAAAATGTTGTACCCAATCAATCGGAGTGCAATGAAATATTAGAAAATGGGGTGCTGGAATTTCCGACGGTGTTTTACAATTTCGCGGCTTTTATGCAGGATCTAGGCGTTGAATTAGAACCGGTGCAGATTGGTTCCGCGCTGTTTTTTAAAGATGGCACTCACTTTTTGTCGGCGGTATCTATCCAAAAGAATTTCACCGGAATCCAACGCCTGAGCGAGTATTTGCGACTTGATAGTCTCTACGCTCGTTCGGCGGGATTTATTTTAAGAATGCGGTTTGCTAAACAGCATGATTTCTACGGCGTGTCGCTTTCTGAGTCTTTGAAAAGCTCGTGCGTCCGCAATTATTGGCTGAAGTTGCTGACGATGTACAGCTACTCGATACCGTTTGAATTGCTCGACAATTTCCCGGCAGAATTAGCGATGCCTGTTCTACGCGAATATGGCTTGGTCAACTGGGTGAGGATTAAAGGCGGGGTGTATTCTTACATTGAAAAGATTTTGGAGCGATTTAAGGGCGATATACGGCTAAATGTGGAGATTTCCAATATTTTTAGAAGTGCGGATGCTGTAAAAATTGTGCTTTCTGATGGGGAAATCCAGGAATTTGATAAGGTGGTTTTTGCGATGCCACCAGACCAAGTGATGAGGCTGTTGTCCGATCCGACGGAGGCGGAAAGGAAGCGGTTTTCGGCGTGGAAACCCAGTTATGCCACCACTGTACTGCATTCGGATACATCAATGTACGATCGCTACGGTATCCGCAAGTTATCTGAATTTGATTTTTTCGAGACGGACAAGGGATGGGGATATAATGCGAGCTTGAATCAGCTTTGCGGCATCTCCTCGCCACGAGAGTACAGTTTAGCATTTCATCTGGAGGAGTCGATCGGCCAAAAGCACATTATTCACATTCAGAAACATCACACGCCGCTGTACACTGTCGAGTCTTTTCGATATCGAGATGAAGTTATCGAGACTAATGGCGAGAACAACACTTATCATGCGGGAGCTTATTTGGGGGATGGTTTGCACGAAGGAGCCATTACCTCTGCTTTGCGAGTCGCGAAATTAATCGGGTGAGTTCAATTGTGGTGCTACAAACTCTCGCAAATATCAGTAAATTTCTTGCCGGTGCAGCACTCTCACAAAAGTAGTGATGTCTGCATCAAAAGTTAAACCAATGCGAGAGTCGTCCACTCGGATGCGAGATAATTTTTGCCGCTGGCTAAGCTGCGACACCACGTGCTGCTGTTAAGTAGACATCATTGCTCAAAGATGGGGGCATTGTTGAGCCGGCTAACTGAGTACCCTCAAAGTTGGTTCCCGTGAATGTTGCCCCGCTCAAGTCGGCTTCGCTCAAGTCTGCATAGCACAGCCTAGCCCAATCGAGGTTTGCCTGCACCAAAGAAACTCCCACCAGATTTGCCCTGCTTAAATCTGCTCCCATCAACTTGACGCCCCGCAACTGAGCCCCGCTGAGATTGGCGGCTAACAAGTTCGAGCCTTCCAAGTTTACCCCGTTCAGTTTGGCTTCGCTGAGGTTGACGCCATTGAGATCCGTCCTGCTCAGGTCGATGCCATTGATGTAAGCTTTGCTGAGATAGATGCCTGTTAGTTGAGCGCCAAAAAGCTTTGCACCGCTGAGTTTTGCCCCTCCACAGTTTGCCCAGTTGAGGTTGGCTCCCGTGAGGTTGGCGCCCCGCAGGTTGATGAATTGCAGGTCGGCTGTACACAAATTGGCGTTCCAGAGGATGGCGCTCCGCAGGTTGCTACCGATGAGTTGGGCCCCACTCAACTTTGCCCTGGGCAGTTTTGCTTTGACGAGGAAAGCTCCGCTGAGATTGGCTTTTGTAAGCTCTGCGTCGGCTAGCCTGGCTTGGCCCATTTTGGCAAAACTCAGATTTGCCCTGTAAAGGTTTGCGCCGTTTAGTTCTGCTTTGGTGAGATGCGCCCGACTCAGGTTAGCTCCCGACAGGTTAGCCCTCGAAAGGTTTACGCCAACCAACATAGCTCCGCTGAGGTTTGCTCCGCTGAGGTTTGCGTCAGCAAAGTCTCTGTTTCCATTTTCGTACTGTTTGAGCAGCTCGGTTACTTCCATACCGGTCACATTCCTAATAGCGGAAATTTATCTATAAATAAACACTCTTTATAAATATTTTATCTCAAAGGAACCGGATGCGATCGCACTTTCAAGAAAGCTGAGAATCAACTTTATATTTATACATATACTTTGTGCTTTTTGCAGAGTCCCGACCGTTTTGATGTCATAGTCTGAAACCCTTGATTTACTTAGCCTCTAGTGTGCTTGGGCAAGGGTTGCGATCGTACTGAGATCCGTGAAACCGTTATTTTCAGTAGGTAAGCCATCAAACCCTGTCCGAAGTGTTAATAAATAGTAAAATCAATATTTTTGTTGTCCACTGTGGCTAACAGCTTTTTTAAACGGAGACTGCAAATTTGTTAGTTGTGTTTGCGTCAGGTGTCGCGCAGGCTGGCATGGCCATAGCTCCATATTTTATCTACTGTCATTTTTCATGAAAATTAGATGTGGAACAACAGCTTAATCAGCCATAATTTTTCTCGGTAGTCTCGCAGCAGTTAGACGATCGTGCTTTTCCATATTTGCTTGAGTCGATCGGGGCTAAAAGTAATTGCAAACAGTGTACTTCTGAGGGATGTATCGATATGCCTAACGGTAGATGCTATTTGTTCAAAACCTAGTGCATAATCTACTGACGATTGTAGAAAACTAACAGCGAGTAATATCCGTATAGCATCACCTCGTCTACTTGCAGTTAGGCAGATGTGTCAATCTATGTTATGCTGAGTCAAAATTGAGGAAGGATCATGTCAAAAGAAAGAAAAAGCAACAAAGAAGTCAAAAAGCCAAAGAAACAACCTGATGGTGTTGCTAAGCCGAAGGATGACAAAAAAAATTATGGTAGCACCGATGGCCGCAAGTAGAGATAGCTGCCACTGTCGGAATTGCGATTAATTTTGTTCAATTGTCATTACGATCGATTTTTAACATATTAAAATATCCTATTTTGGGATTATCCGAAAACAGGTTTATTATATTTAGGGAATATGCAGTGCTAAACCCCAAGTATAATGAAATCTGTTTTTAGCGATGAATATGAAACCTTCCGTTGCTGTATGATTGCGGCTCGTAAAGAAGCGCAACTAACTCAGGAGTCTGTTGCTAAATCTCTTAAAAAGCCCCAGTCTTTCGTAGCCAAATATGAAAACGGTGAACGAAGGTTAGATGTAATTGAGTTTCTGTTAGTTGCTCATGTAATTGGTGTAGATCCTTGTGATATTATTAGGAAAATTTCACAAAAAATATCTGAAGCATCTTGTGAGAGCGAGATATGAATACGCAAGATGTAATCAGACTTGCATCCCAATATCTAGATCGCTTATCGGGTAACACTTTCGACGTTTTAGATGTATCTAAACCTGTTACCGTAGATGCAGCGGTTAACCTGTCTAAAGTTATCTCAAAGCTTTCGCCCTTAGTCGGAAATTTAATCGAATTTAACACCGTTGAATTCTTGAATCAACAAAATGAGTTCGCTGAATTTGGAAAGTGGCATAGGCAAGATCCGGGCTTTCCAGATACTATTTTCCTCGGCATAGTTCAACCAACGCCCGGATTAGAAATTAAAGCGTGGTTCCCACTAGCAACAGAGATAACAGCACGTTTCAAAGATAGTCAGAATCACTTTAGGTTCGATCCGACCTACGTTGCTATCCTGGCATAGCTACCCGATAAAATCATCTATGGCAAGCCTCGCATTCTTGATGTGTGCGTTGTCTCTGGTTTATCGGTAGCTGTAGCGAGAGATACCCACTATCACAATCCGCCAGATTATCTTGTTTTAGAGCCGGAAGATACAACTCAAAGAACAGCAAATTTGCAACAAACAAACACCAGTGGATATAAATTCCAAGGCTCTGCTGAGGAGTTTTTAGAAGCTGAGAAAATAGTTGATTCATGGGGTAGTCAAGGAAAAGTCTACAAACCAACTAGAGAGTATCAGCGCCTTCTGCGGGAGCTACGGATACGCTATGAATATAGACTAGATACAAATTTTGCAAAGATGGACAGAATTGTACATCCAGGCATTGAGGAATTTAAGCGACGTGTCTACAATACTGAAGTTTCTGGTATGACCGTTGGTCGGTGGAATAAGCTTTTATCAAGTCGCCTAGAAGGCAGCATCAAGAAATCCCTACAAGATTATCTACAGATTAGAGAAGAGAGTATTGATGAAATTATTGATTAAATCTCTGTACACCATAGTAGAAATAGTCGGGGTCTATCTCGCAAGAAAAGGCTTTTCGTTTTAGTTTACGTGCTGACAAAGCTGCACTGAAAAGTCCACCAAAAGGTTCCCATATCACATCGTTTTCATCGCTCGATGCCTCAACAATAAGGTTCATCAGATCCAAAGGTTTTTGGTTGAGATGTAATGCTTTTCCAGAGAGAGTTTTAACTCTCTCATCGCCCCGTAAAGCTTGACGCTCCCAAACGTTTGTAAAACCGTGAGGGCATCTAAATTTCGATCGCATCTTGCTCCATTCTTGTCCCGTTAAAGGCTGATTGCCATCCAGCGAAAAGTATGGTTTTCCTTGAGGACTACCATACTCATTTGCATAGTTCACTAGCCTTTCAAACATCTCGGTCGGAGGGAAATACCACAAATGCCCTTGATCGAAGTATTTCCTGGTTGCTGCATCCACCACCCCGCAAGCATTATTGGCCCGTCGTAATGGCAACCCAGAGCGTTTCCACTCTCGCAATAACCACGCCTTTAAGGTAACTTCATTAACTGTTACTTCTCTAACGTATTGAACGCAGACTTCTGTAACGACGGGGAACCTGCGAATTTTCTGTGTGTTAACATTCCCTGCGATATGACCTTTTCCCTTGTTCCAAATATTGGAATTGACATAGCGCCAACCATATTTTTCTAGAAGTGGATGCACAATAGCCCAACCAATCTCTGAATTCCAAAACCAGAGTGTTGTACAGGGTATGGCTGCTTTTGACCAGGCTTCGATATGAGGTTTATACCAATTAGGTAAATCAATGTGATCTGAGGTATCTCCTTCAAACCCAAGAATACCGTAAGCTCCATCTGAAACTATGACAGTAGGTTGCTCCCAATTGTCGTAGTGCTGGAGACTATCGCCGAGATATAAAGTAACGTATTCGTCACTCCATGCAGAAAAATTAAAATTGGTATTGAGATTAGCTACTTTGCCACGACCAACAGTGCTGCTCGCTTTGCGTTTTAAGATGCTGGGAGAATTCGCTTCTGCGTTAGGACTCATTTGTTGACTTACGTGACTGTAAAAATTAAGTACAAATATTTTATCCTATTTTGGGATATTGAGGTTTAGTGATACCAAAGTTAACCTACCTACTTCCGCTTTGTTGACAAAAAAAAATAGTTCGATCGCCCAATCCCATCAAATCCCATCAAATCTATCACAACGATATCTCAGTCACCGCAATATTACCCTCAAAACACACGTCAACATCAGTCCCCGCCGCCCGATCGCGCGAGCCATATTCTCCCGCATAATAAAAGTATTCTCCCTCCACCCGGTAAACAACTGGCAGCGGCTGCGTCGAAGGCTGGCAAAACACAATTTCCGGTTCCGCACTTCCCGGCGCTAAATGTGGCAAATTCACATTCCAGAAACACCCCGACTTTGGTTCCCGGTTCAGCAAATCCGCCAACACCCGCGATGTCCAGCGAGTAGCGACATCCCAGTCTATTTCGAGTGGCCTTTTAATCCGGTGGGAAATTGCGATGCCCGGAATACCGTGCATGGCTGCTTCCCGCACAGCCGCCACCGTACCCGAAATGTACACGTCAACCCCCAAATTGCCGCCCGCGTTAATACCCGAAAGCACCAAATCCGGCTTCGCACAAACGTGATGAAGAGCAATACGCACGCAATCGGCTGGTGTTCCCCCTACAGCATACTCAAATTCCGATCGGCGATCGACATGAATCGGACTGTGAGCCGTCACTTGATGCCCGCAGCCCGACAATTGCCCCTGCGGAGCCACCATAATTGTTTTGCCTTCTACAGCCTGCAAAAGTGCCTGAATCCCTGGAGCATCGATGCCGTCGTCGTTGGTTAAAATTATTGTCATTGAAAATTTGTCTGTTTGTAAGGTTATTGTGTCACTGGCGGGCGAGCCGATGCAATTTCAAATTGTAGGGGGCGCGGGGATTGTGTCGATTTTAGATTTTAGATTTTAGATTTTAGATTTACTTCACAGATGAATCTGGGAGATTGGACAAGAGTCTAAAATTTTTATCTTTCCACGACATTAGTCGGGGGCTTGTACCCGTTTTTGGGCGGCATCTGCATAACGTTAAGTGTAGTGGACTTACGCACTGAGACTGGGCTCGACCAGGTTTTTTCAGCGGTACCCAGGCTCTCCACGCCGTGCTTTAGTGGCTCAAACCCAGTATCTACGCCTGGGAAGAGTTACTAATTCTATATTTACTTACTGTGCAACTATATTTTACTTTCGCGTTCATCTGGCGATCGGCTAACATATTCCTCACGACCTGTATAACTTATTACGTACTGTTGGTGATGTTACGTAGGTAGCGTTTGTGATAACCGATGATACCGCAAGTTGCAATAACGGATAGTTAGCCGTGGAATGCTTCTGCCGCAATCATCCTAGCGTTTGCAACACAACCGAGTTTACGAAAAGTTTAAGAATAAACCTTGAAGAATATTGTTTTGGTAAAGGTATAAAAAATGTATAGACAAACACTTTTAAATGAGCGATGTTGTAAATATATACCAGACGAAATCAATAAAGTCAATCCCCCCAGCGATATAAAAAAGGTCTTACTCTTATGAAAACCAACTTCGCCCAACCACTAACCGCGTGTCTAGCTACCGCTGGTTTAGCCATTGCTTCTTCATTACTAACTGCAACGCAAGCCCAAGCATTCAGTTTATCCGTGGCTCCTGAGTACGGTACTACCAACGGCATTGGCACCGGCGCTACTGCAACATTGGACTTCAACTTTGTCCAAAGTGGAGCCGATTTGCTCCTGAATTTAGGCATCACTAATACCACGGGCACTAAGACTACAGCCGGTGGCGCAACAGACTCTTCTCTCGTTGGGGTGGCATTTGACGTATTGAGTGGCGTTAGTGCATCGGTTCAATCCACATCAGGCAGCTCTTTTACATCGTTTTGGCAAAACGTTGAAATTAGCGGTTTGCAAAAAGACGGTTTCGACTATGGCATTAGCACTCCGCGCCAAGAGTTTGAAGGTGGAAAGGTTAAAGGAGGCTTATATAAAAATGAGTCAACTTTGGTTAGCTTTTTGCTAACTGGCAGCAGTCTGAGTGCGGCTCAGGCAGAAAGTGCTTTCTTGACCGGATTCCAGAATGGTACGCTCAAGGCAGGGGTTCGCTTCCAGGATGTAAGTGGGTCTCGTGTTGGTGACAGTGACAAAGTTATGGCCGGAGTTTCGGCTGATGCTGAGCCAGTGCCCGAACCAACCACTATTGCAGGTATGGTGATGGGATTGGGAAGTTTAGTAGCAGCACGCCGGAAGCAGGCAAAAAAGGCACTTGCTTAAATTTTATCAGGGGTGCGGGTCATCCATCGGCAGAAAAGCTCGCCGCAGTTCTAGTGAATTCAGCTTAACTTCTAGTATCAACTCATAAGAGCCAGCACAGCTATCGTGCTTCTGGCTCTTATTTTTGTTCTTCACCTTGACAAAATTGTAGATTTTGTCAAGGTGAAAAACAAAAAATTTGCGATGCCCGCATTTCCGCAAAAATTGACCTAAAATCCCAAAATCCCCAGAAAATATCAACCAACTTGTGGTAATGTTTTGTGTCGGTTGCTATGTGGCAATCCTTCTGCAAGTTCAGTTAAACGCGCTCTCAGCAATGTTTTTGCCAATTATACCCTTAGCTCAAGCAATCCCGACACCTCCGACCCAACAAGTCATCATCGAGCGAGAATTCCCGCTACCGGAAAACGAACTGGATTTGCCAGCGCCTCCAACAACCGCCCCGCTGAACACTGTGACGGTGCCTCAGCAAGTGCGCGTTTTACCGGGAAAACTCGACAACATCCCGGTTTTCAACAGCAACAGTCCGGAAGTCGTGCAAACCGAAGGCATTTTGCTCTCCACATTTCCCCAGGAATCAAAACAAGTACCTTCGGCTCATTTAAACTTTGCCTTCAAAGGCCGATTTGACATCTTTGCCCACCACATCGCCAGGGCTAAAAATCGCGAAGAAACTCGCACCTTATTTCAAGGAATAATTGTCCACAATCCTAACTCCGAACCTGTTACTTTAAATGTCTTGCAAGGAGCAACTTATTTAACTCGGCCGGATGCCTTGTTTGTCGATTTGCCGTCGTATTTAGAGAATCGATTCGGCACTGTGTTTGCGGGGCCTGGAAGCCGCATCACGAGCGATGTGCTGCGGGGATACAGACAAGCCATTTTGCCGGCTGCGATCGAGATTCCGGCCAATCAGAGCCGAATGCTGATGAATTTGCCGATACCTGTGGGCAATGTCACGCCTTCTTCCAATGGTCGATCGACCTTGATGCGAATGTCGAGCAGCAATTCGGTTTATGTAGCCTCATTAGCCATGTTTGCTCCTAAAAATCAAGAAGGAGTCGAGCAATATCCGACTTTAGAAGAGTGGGAAAATATTTTAAATACCAAAGGTTTAGCAGGGCCCAGAGATTTAGCACCAACTCCGAGAGGCGAAAATCCGGTGCAAAAAATTTATGGCCGCGTGGCAGGAGTCGCTGAAGGCTCGCAGTGGCAAGCTAAAATTACGGACAATTCGAGAACCGATTATTTAACTATTCCCAAGCGCGGCGAGTCATTTTCCTATGCTTTGAGCACAACGGATACGGGGACTTTTGGCACCGGTCAAATTCAAAGCGCAAAAATGTTAGCTCGATATCCCGATACTGCTTATTCTGCTCACGGTAATTACGGGATTCAATACAACTTAACTTTTCCGCTTTACAACAAATCTCGTGAATCCCAATCTGTTAGCATTAAAATGCAAACACCCGTCAAGGCAAATACAGAAGCGGGGGGATTGATGTTTTACGATCCTCCTGAAAATCGGATATTTTTCCGAGGTACGGTGCGGGTGATGTTTAAGGATGATACGGGCAAGACTTTGACGCGCTACATTCACATTGTGCAGCGCAGGGGACAGCAGGGGGAACCTTTGGTGAATGTGAATATGAAGCCGGGGGAACGCCGTTTGGTGCAGGTGGATTTCTTGTATCCGCCGGATGCGACGCCGCCGCAAGTTTTGACTGTGCGATCGAGTAATTAGTTATTGGTTGACTGTATATTTACACTGTGCGAAACGTGGCTGAATTTCTCACAACAAAAAGTACGATCGCTACTCGACGGGCTCGCCCTTAACATACAAAGATTCGAGAAACTTAACGGCTTCATCAAGCACAGCTTCCGGTAACTTCTCAACAATCGCGATCGCCCTTTGACGGATTTCTCGATCGACTGCTTTTGATTGCTGCGAGTCAGTGTTTGCTAAACTGCTAATTTCAAATGACTTTTGCTTTGACAAAGCTGTTTCTGGAGTAACAAAAATGCCAACATCTGCGGGAAATTCGACAGTTTCTCGATTGTAGTATTTAACAACCTGAGTTGTCACATTCATCGCTACCCGCTGATTAAATCGGAAAACTTCTGAAAAAGTGCGATCGCCGCGAGTAGTCTGAAGTAAATGTTCTCCCACTTGATTGACTTCTGTTGTAAAAATAAATTTGTGTGTATCCGTACCAACTGACAGCAAAACCTCGTGAGTATGAGAGCCAATCGCAGGTTGAACAGACAAAACTTGCACCTTCATCGTCTTAATGAGTAATATCAAATCCGTTGGTATCGGATGGTATCGGAATTATTGCTCTCTCTCTTCTCTTCCTCTGTGTCCTCTGCGGTCTCTGCGGTTAAATCATTCCGAAATTAGACATCTCATTAAAAGCTAAGTCTAAATCCCCCTTTCCTGCAAATAAGAGTAAAAGGGAGATTTAGGACGATCGCTAAAGCGTCAAAGACTGAGGATTTGTCTCAATCAATTTCGCTAAATCTTGCAAGAAAGACGCCGCATCAGCACCGTAAATAATCCGGTGATCGCAAGTAATATTCACCTGCATTTGCCGCTTCACTCCCATCAAACCATCCTCGTTTGCCACTACTTGCGGCCGCGAAGAGCCGATCGCCAAAATCGAGCCTTGATTCGGCGGCAAAATCGCGTCAAACTTGTCTACTCCAAACATTCCCAAATTGGAAAGAGTAAAAGTTCCCGTGCTGTATTCATCAGGCTTCAACTGCTTGGTGCGGGCGCGATCGACTAAATCCTTCCAAGTGCGGGAGAGCGAATAAATGTCGAGGCGATCGGCATTTTGCAACACCGGCGTAATCAAACCGCCGCCATCCATCGCCACCGCTACCGCCACATTAATATCAGCGCGGTGTTGAATTCCCGACTCCACATAACAAGCATTAAGCAGAGGATGTTTTTGTAAAGTTACTGCTACAGCCTTCGCCAGCATAGCCGTCATCGTGACGCCCTTCGACTTAATTTGTTTGTAGAGTTTGTCCAGATTATCAGTAGTAATTGTGTAACCGACGCGGAAAGAAGGCACGCTCAAACTTGCTTCCATATTCCGCACCACCGCATTTTGCAGCGCATTCATCGGTACTCTTTGGCCCGAAAGTGCCACCGCCGGGACTGGTGCGGGTGCGGGTTTGGCTGCTGCGGGGGCGGGTGCTGCGGGGGCGGGGGCGGGTGCTGCGGGGACTGTTACCGGTTGTTGAACCGGAGCGGGTTGGGCTTTTCCGGCTGCTGCTTCCACATCCTCTGCGACAATGCGACCGTTGGGCCCGCTGCCTTTGATAGAATTCAAATCTACTTTAAACTCTTTGGCTAATTTGCGAGCGCGGGGAGAAACGACGCTGCGGCCGTTTTGGCGGCTGACATTTTGCTGCAAACCTGCTGACGATGTAGCTGCGCTCACAGGAGCGGGGCTGGGAGCCGGGGCTGCTGCTGCGGTTGGAGCGGCGGCTCCTTGCTGCTGAGCGACGGCGATTTCGGCTTCTGTTTCTGCTACGAGGGCGATTGCCGCTCCCACCGGAGCAACTTCGCCCGCAGGTACGATAATTATTGCTAAATAGCCTTCGTAGAAAGACTCGACATCCATGTCGGCTTTGTCGGATTCAACCACTACCACCGTTTCGCCTTTTTCTACTTTGTCTCCGGCGGATTTGACCCAGGAAACAATTTTGCCCTCTGTCATGGTAGAACTCAGGGCTGGCATGAAAACTTCGCGAATCATCTGTAAAAAGTCCTTTTGTGTGGGTAAGAGGTAATCGGTATTTGGCAATTGATAATTGGCGCTCGGCCACCGGCAATACTTATTATTATGCCAGTCTCTCGCATTCTTGATGTGTGACTGTTGACTCAAAATCACTTGCCAATTACCGATCGCCAATTACCACTTACCATTTTCTAAATATCACCTCGAATTTCTTCGACTATGCCGTCGCGGAGGAGAATTTCTACTTGCATTTTTTGAATCAAGTTTTCTCCGAGCCCGACAGTGAATGTGCCGTCAATTTGACCTTGACTCACTTCTTGTTCCAGGTCTAGCACCTGCACTTGCTGAAGCTGTTGCAGGTTTTGGTTTTTCTGTTCTAACAGTTCGCTTTTTCTTTGATTCACCTGCACTTGAATGTTTTCTATTTGCTGCTGTACTTGCGGGCCTGGGGGCTGCAGATTTTGCTGTTTGATTTCTGAAATCATCCGCTGCCCTTGCATTTCTAACTGTTGTAGCTGAGAGTCTATTTGGTTGATTTGGGCTTGGAGTTGCTGTTGAGCTTCTTCTTTCCAGCGGGGAGTAACGACGACTTTAACGTTAATCGATCGCTTCAAGAGTAATTGTGGTTCCATAAAGTTGTTGCTTGTCAATTAGGAATTAGGCATTAGTCATTAGTTTGTAAACATGAACTAATGGCCCAGGACTGAGGACTCGGACTCGGGACTCGGGTGTTGGGATAATTTTTTCTTTTCCATTCCCCAAGTCCTGCGAATATTTCAAAACATCCCGTCAATCATATCGCGGTAGTGTTGCGTCACAACCGGGCGCTTAATTTTCAGGGTCTGGGTCAACATTCCATTTTCGATCGAAAATGGCTCCTGAATCAACCGGAACGGGCCGATGCGATCGTCCGCGCGGTATCCAGGGCGATTTTGCACCTCTCGGTTCAATTCTTTTCGGAATAAATCTTGAATAGTCTTGCTATTCCAGTCAATTTCGTGTAATGGGGGATTCTGAGTTTCTGCCCATTTCTGCACAGCTTCTGCATTGGGGACAATTAAGGCGCCGACGGATTTCTGGTCTTGACCTACTAGCATAATTTGGTCGATGTAGGGGCTGCGGAGGCAGGCGTCTTCTATGGGCTGGGGTTCGATGTTTTCGCCGTTGGTGAGGACGATCGTATCTTTGGCCCGCCCGGTCAAGATTAAGTCGTTTCCCGGTGTCAGCCAGCCCAAGTCGCCGGTATCGAACCAGCCTTCGGAGTCTATGGCCTTGGCAGTCGCTTGGGGATTAAGATAATAACCCTGCATAATTTGCGGCCCCCGCGCCAATACTAAACCGCGCTGGCCTGTTGGCAGTTGCTGTCTGGTTTCTGGGTCTACTATTTTAATTTCGGTATGGGCTAGAGGCTGTCCTGCGGAACCTTTAAGATTGTGCCAAGGGCGGCGGACGGTTAAAACCGGGGACGTTTCGGTTAAACCATATCCCACTAACAAACCGATATTCGCTATTTCAAAGAAATTGTCTATATGCGCGGCCAAAGAACCGCCACCGCTAATCGCCCATTTTAAGCGTCCCCCTGTAGCTTCCCTGACTTTTTGGTAAACCAGTTTTTCGGCGAGGGCGTGCACGGGCGACAACAGAATGCTTTTGGTGCGGGCGATTAGTTTTTCGGAAGCAGAAGCCGGTTTCAAACTGAGAGTTAATCCTTGGAAAATGCGGCGGTTCTCGATGTATTGCTGGCTGGCAGATAACAGGAAATCCACCAATTTTTGTTTGTTAGGTGGCTGTTCCCGAAATTGCTTTTGTACGGCCTCATAAATCGATTCCCAGATGCGCGGAACGCTGACCATGTACTGGGGTTTGTAAGTTTTAAAGTCTTGTTTGAAATAGCGAATATTGGTGTAAATTTGCGTGCATCCTTGGGAAAGCAGGAAGTATTCGACGCTGCGTTCGTAGGCGTGCCAACTGGGCAGAATGCTGAGTACGCCGTCGCCGCCTTCGGGCTGGAGAATTGTGCCCAAGGTGTTGAGTTGGTGCAGCAGGTTGCCGTGAGTCAGCATGACGCCTTTGGGTTTGCCGGTGGTGCCGCTGGTGTAGAGGAGAGTGGCGAGGGTTTGAGGCTTGTGGTTGGAGGGTTTGAGGGAACGGTTGGCCCCTGTGGTCATCACTTGGGAAAATTTGACTGTGCTTAGGGTTTGGCTGGTTTCCGGTTCTTCGTCGGAGAGGAGGACGATGAGTTGAATGGGCAAATCAGGGAGGCGGTGTTGCAGTTTTTTCAGTAATGCCAGGTTTTCGACTACCAAGGCGGTGCTGCCGCTGTCTTGGATGATGTACAGGAGTTCTTGAGGGTCGGCGGTGGCGCCTCGAACCACGTTCGCGGCCCCGGCCATCATGATACCTTGGTCGGCTATCAGCCAGCGGGGGCTGTTGTCTGCGAAGAGGGCGACGCGGGGAGGGACTGCTTCTTCGGGATTTGGTTCGATGCCTAGGGCTTGTAAGCCGGCGGCGAATTGCTGGATTTGCTGGTAGAGGTCGGTGTAGGTGAATTTGATTTCTGGCTGGCTGTGGGGGTCGTGGAGGGCGACGGTTTGAGGAAATCGCTGTTTGACGATCGCCCAAATTTCGGGTATCGATCGAATGGAACTGTAATCAATTAGCTTGCTGAGGTTCGCGCGTTCGCGATCGGTCATTTGAGACGATGTGTAAGATGCTGGGCCGTTCATAGGGTATTTTCCTCAGTTTATGGAGATAAAATTATTGGCTATAAGTTTAAGATCGCAGTTATTTTACAACTTTATGGCAGTATCGTGACAGTTTGCCAACCTGCCATTGTCTATTTAGAAAATTAGGGATACAAAATGATCAAACTTATAGTTGCACAGAAACAGATGAATTTACCAAGGTTGATAGTAGTTGCATTGAGTGCGATCGTAGCATTATCTGGAAATCTACTTGGAGCCGAAGTTGCACAGACGCAACCGGGAAATAGTAGACGAACATTTGCCGATTGGTGTCGCCAAAAAGCTTCTTTGAGTCCTGAAACTAAACATACTGTTGATGTGCTGTTGCAGAAAGCTGAGACTACTGAGTGCGATGCGGCAGATCGGAAACTTTCGAGTCTCACGGGACTCAGACTCATTGACAATAAAATCAGCAACATCCAACCGCTAGAGTCCTTGACTAACCTGACTCGGCTCATGCTCATGAGCAATCAAATCAGCGACATCAAACCACTAGCATCCTTGACTAAACTGACTTGGCTCTGGCTCGACAACAATCAAATCACTGACATCAAACCGCTAGAATCCTTGGCTAACCTGACTGTGATCGGGTTCGCCAACAATCAAATCACTGACATCAAACCGCTAGCATCCTTGACTAACCTGACTGTGATCGGGCTCGCCAACAATCAAATCAACGACATCAAACCGCTAGAATCCTTGACTAACCTGACTATGATCGCCCTGGCCAACAATCAAATCACTGACATCAAACCGCTAGCATCCTTGACTAACCTGACTTTGCTCACCCTTGGCGACAATCAAATCAGCGACATCAAACCGCTAGCATCCTTGACTACCCTTGACTGGCTCACCCTTAGCGACAATCAAATCATCGACATCAAACCGCTAGAATCCTTGACTAACCTGAGATTGCTCACCCTTAGCGACAATCACATCAGCGACATCAAACCGTTGGAATCCTTGACTAACCTGAGAGAACTCCATCTCAGTGGAAATCCGATCGCACCCAAGACTTGTCCTCTCAAGCCAGAGTCTATCTGTAAGTGGGAACTACAAGCTAAACCATAAAACTTCAAAATGACGCCCGATCGGCCTAGCGTGATTATGAATTTGGTTGCTTTTTTAAACGCGATCGATCGTTCAACCGTATATTACCAGCGCTCGCTCGTACCTAATATTAGATGCCTTTATTCAGGCCTGATGTAAGTACCTAAAAATTCCAGTTGATTCATCATTTCTTCCCCAGACTTGCTACCAATCAAATTCAACAAACCGCGCAACTGTTCGCCGACAGAATAACTTTGTCGCGGCACAACAATAATTCCTGCATGACTTTTACCTACTGCAACAAAGCTCCCGTGCAGCCGACAGAAATCTCGACTATTAAAAGTATAAATGACTCGACCTTGCTCAGTTGCCCATATCAATTGTTCTTCATCTATACGCCCTAAATTATTGGCTTCTGAAACAGTTACTACATCAATCCCATTTTCTCGCAAGGCTTGCACGAAAGCTTTTCTGAGCGTATCTTCATCTAAATACAAACGAATCTGGCTCATTAAATTCTCCCAGCCCTGCGATCGGCTTCCAATCGCTCGTACTCAGCTAATTCGGCAGCTAAATCTGCCTCAATTTCCTTGCGGTTAGCGTGATAGTAAGATAGCGCTGCATAAATTTGTGCTAAATTTAAATAGGAAATTTCTTCAAGTATTGCTTCTGGGCTCATCCCTTGTTGATGCCAAACGGCAATTTGAGCGATAGAAATTCTAGTTCCCGCAATGCGGGGACGCCCTCCACAGGTTTCAGGCGTACTGACAACCAGCGTGCCGATGTCGATCGCAGTTGTTGACATACTTACCTCTTACGAAAAACTCAAATAAGCCAAAATATCCTGTTGTGTGAAATAGGGGAAATTATCTAGGATTTCTCTATCGTTCATCCCAGAAGCAAGATATTCCCACAGGTTATCAACCGTAATTCTCATGCCTCGAATACAAGGTTTACCGCATCGCTTACCAGGTTCGAGCTTCACGATCTTAGCGATGTCTTGTTTTGACATGGCATTTTCCCTTTAAATTCTGTTCTCAATTTTAGCACAAACAGGACTTACGCATAGGTGTTTTGCAGTCATCGGAAAATAGAATCGGGATTTGGGGTGTCTCGTCAATCGATTTTAGATTTTAGATTTTAGATTAAAGAATTGAAGCATTGACCCCACGGATAAATTCGGGGGGCAAGTTTCATCGGATACAGGTTTTTTATTTCTCCACGTATGAATCCGGGGGCTTGTATCCTGGATGCTTTCAGTCAGTCATCTATGCCATCCCACAGTTCGGAAATAGGATGTAATTTGCCTTCTTTAATTTGCTGGAGGGAGGTGCGGAGGCTGGCTAAGACGAGTTCGGCAGGATCGTCATCGGGATCGGCGGGCGGGCTGACGATATGGCGACTGATTAATAGTTGGTAGAACTCGTCCACAGACATTACAGCAAGTTGAGCGGATCGATCGAGACTGAGGCTGTGCTGCTGATAAAGTACGATCGCGAGTTCCCGTCGCACATCGGCTTCAGTCAGGGGGAGATTGTCGGGAAGGTCGATCGTAATTTGCATGATTTATAGTACATTTTAATTTTGATGGTCTTTTAAGTGCGATCGTTTAATTTTGCAATTCGGTTTTAATTTTATTACAAAAATCGATGAATTGACGGAAAGTAGTCAGTTGTTCCGGCTGAACTTGAATCCTTGCCAATAGCTGTTGCAAATAAAAGGGCTTGAGTACATCTCCCGGTCGTTTTTTAGAATAGGTAATATTTTTAGCTTCAAATAACGCTCTCAAATAAGCTCCGTGAAACTGAGCGTGAGTATTAAAATCTTGATATCTGCCCATATTTTCGGGACAGTTAACTGAAACATCGTAATATTTAGTATAATCTAACAAAGGTTTGTTTTGAGGATTTCTGGAATAAATCTTGCGATTGCCTAACAGCCAACTTTCCAAGCAGCGATTCTGAAATATCAGCACAAGTTCTGCATTGTTTAATTTCAATTTGTGCTGACTTAAAAAATCATAAATTTCTGTTGTGAGTTCGGCAACAGTATTTTCCTCGGCATCGAGACATACTACAAAATAGCTGTATTTTCCGTTTGAGTTAATTTCGGCGATCGAACGCGGGATAAAATCGTATATTAATGAAGGATATCCTTCACCGCTAATCAAGTAATAATTTTTTTCATTCACATCATCGCAATTGTCAACTCGCTGCAATTCCGGTAAAAGATGAGCCAGCCAAGCTGGATAAACTTTTCTCTCCGATTGCTTCCCTTCAACTAAAAAATACAGATTCATTAAACTTTGATTCCTTCGCTGTATTCTTCAAGATTAATCAGTTGCGTAAAAGCTTGATGCCTCGATTTTCCTAAATTCAAATCTTTAGCATCTTTCACAGTTACCACCCCACCTTTGCGAGTGACTATTTTCCAGTGCTCCATCCCAATATTATTGATTATGTAGGGATGGTGGCTGGTGAGAATGAATTGGATATTTCTATTTTCCACAATCAAATCTGTCACAACATCAATGCAATTAATCCCCAAGCTGTTTTCAAATTCATCAATCAGGATTACAGTGCCTTCGGGCGACAAATACAGTTGGCTAATGTGAATTAAGGTTTTCAGCATCCCTGACGAGATATTCTCTTGAAAAATCCACTCTTTGACACCTTTCTCTTTTATCTGAATGGGAAAATTGGGGGATGAATCATCATATTGTACCGCTTCTATTTTAATATCTTCCACTTGAGGGAATGCCTGTATAAATATGCGCTTAATATTATTGAAAATTTCTGGATGATGGCGGTAAACAAGAACCAGTTTCATCTGGATTTGCAAGTCACTTGCCTTAATATAATCTAATAATAAAACATCGCTTACGGAGGTGGTTGACATCATTACACTCATATTGTAAAAGAAATCAAATGAACTTAAATCATAGCTAACTATTTTATTAAAACCCTGTTGAACCGGTGAAATATCTTCCTCTTGGTTTAAAATTTCTACTACGCTTTGAAATGGCGATAGTTTCGGAGTTTTATTTCCCTGAAATATAATTTTATTAGGTGTTCTTTCTATAATTACATTTTTTTCTCTTAATAAATGTTCTCGAACAATTCTAAATTCATTAGTTTCGTCTTGTTCCTCAAAAATGATAGGCAGATTTTTTTTTGTTTCAAATTCGCCTTGCCAGCGGTACTCTACATTGTTTACTGTCGAGAATGTAACGTCCCATGCCAAACCGTTTAATGAAGCACCATTAGCTATTCGTTGTAAATTCAAAATTCCTTTCAAAATTTGTGTTTTGCCGACACCAGATACGCCAACTAATAAAGCCAAGTTGGAAAAATAGATGGGTTCAAAACGCCACTCTCGTAAATTATCCCAAAAAGCTACTTTTTTAATTCTCATTTCTCCCTCCCATCAATCATCTGCGTCCATCAGTGTTCATCAACCTACATCTGCGGTTAAAAACTCCTCTCAAAAACCGCTCCCCGTCCCATCTCCATCCATTCTACTATATGGCGGGCCAACGAGTAGATATGTCAGCACTTTAACATAGCTGGGTGCTTATGGCGCACCTTACCCCCACAATAAAATTGAACTATGAGTGGAACAGGCATCTTGCCTGTTCCTGAAACTTGTGCAATATCTCAGATTTAAGCGACACGGCGAGGTGCATCCACCATCGGCGCAGTGCCAAACAAATGTCTGAGATAACTGCGACTGAGTTCGCGGTTCCAGCGCCGCAAACGCACCATCACTCGCGTGAATGTAAAAGTCAATTCCACCACCAAAGAAAGCTGCTTGAGACTGAGTGAAGTATTAAACACATCATTACCATGCGTGCGTTCAATCTGATGATGTTTCAGCAAAGCAATCAGGTTTTTGGTAGAGCCTTTCAGTTGATTGAAATAACTCTGGGAGAATGCCCAGCGGCTGAAACCCCAAAACTTAGCCAAATGATTGATTTCATCCTGTAAAGGCTGGGAAATTGCCTGTTGCAACGCTCCAGTTGAGTGTACCATCAACCATAAATAAACAGAAGTAGCTCCCCACTCGGTACTCAGGCGACTAATCACGTGTTTATAGGTATCTTGCCAAGCGTCACCTGTGGATTGACAGCCATTCACAGAGTTGGGTTTAACTTGCAGTTTTTCCCCTGTAAGTTGCTGGTAAATTTTCCTAAATGTCGGGCAATGTTGGCGTTCTTCTTTTTCCCAAACACCTATCTCTAAAATCAGGGTAAGCTCATCTAATTTGGTATAATATGAACTTGACAAAGTTAACAAAATAAGCATAAGAGACTGTGTAGACAGCACACTTGACTCCTAACACAGATCAGTGAGATGACAGTAATACTGTAGTTGAAAATCTCAAAAAATACCCTATATGTTTCAAGGCTTTGACAACAAAACTGCCGATACTCAGAAAAATTTTCCTCCTGAGAGAAAGCTAACAGAAGTGGCAGATATCGCTTGTATTCAAAAAAGTTTAGTTCAGCACTTCCAAGATATTAAAGATCCCAGAGTGGAGAGAACGAAGAAACATCAACTCACAGATATCTTAGTAATTGCGATTTTAGCAGTAATTGCTGGAGCGCAAGGATGGGAAGACATGGAAAATTATGGCATTAGCAAAAAACAGTGGTTAGAAAAGTTTTTGGCATTACCTCACGGTATTCCCTCTGATGACACTTTTCGTCGGGTATTTGAGTTTATTAACCCAGAAGAATTGAATCGTTGTTTTCTTCAATGGGTAGAAACCCTTGTCACCAAGATGGGAGGAGAAATAATCCCCATAGATGGGAAGACCATTAGGGGTTCGTATGACCGAAATCAAGGTAAATCGGCACTCCATATTATTAGTGCCTGGTCGAGTGAACAACGTTTAGTTTTGGGACAGATGAAAGTAGAAGATAAATCTAATGAAATTACTGCTATTCCTGCATTATTAGAATTACTGGATATCACCGGTTCCATTATCACTATTGATGCAATGGGGACACAAACAGAAATTGCCAAAAAGATTATCGACAAGAAAGGAGATTACGTTTTGGCGCTCAAGGCAAATCATCCCACTCTCTACAATCAGGTTCAAGAATGGTTTGAAACAGCTTCTTCTCAGCAATTTCAAGGCATTGATGTCAGTTATGAAAAACGCATCGAAAAAGGACACCATCGCCGAGAAATTCGTCAAGTCTGGTCGGTTCCGGTTTCTGCAATTAATCATCTTTATCAACCCCGATTATGGGCAGGACTTCAAAGCGTTGTCATGGTTGTACGAGTCCGTCATCTCTGGAACAAAACTACCCGTGAGGTGCAATTTTATTTGACTTCTTTACACAGTAATGCTCAACTTATTGGTCTGGCTATCCGAAAACATTGGGGTATTGAAAACCAGGCTCATTGGACTCTTGACTGTACATTCGCTGAGGATGCTTGTCGCATTCGCTCTTTCCACAGTCCTCGGAATTTTGCTCTTTTACGACGCATCGCTCTTAATGCCCTCAATCGAGAACTGACTTACAAACGCAGTCTCAGACAAAAAATGAAACGCACTGCTATGGATAACGATTATATGATTCAAGTTCTCTTTTCTTGTTTTCTTGACCCTACATTAGATTCTTCTGAGTCCTTGTGTCAAGCCTAATTGAGATGCTCTTACCCTGTCTCTAAAATGTTGCCGTTGTCATCAAAAATTCCTCCCATAAACCGCGCCATTTGCGGGTAAATAGGCTGTAAGTAGCACCAACTTTCTCTACCGTAGCTGCGGATGGGGGCTTCAATTTCTGCCGCACTTGCCAAAATTTGTAAAAATATTTCTGGCTTGACACCAATAATTTGGTCGCGATTGATTCCTTGCCAATCTATGGGTTCCCAAGGGCGGGGATGCGGGGCGGAAAATTGGTGGGGGAGGTCGGAAAGTCGATCGCTCAAAACTTCCAATGACATATAATGGTCAATGAGAGAGTTAATCCTGGCCCGACTTTGCAAGTAGCGAGGGTTTTGATACTGATTTCCAGCCAAATCAATTGTATACACCTTACCAGTAGCTTTCATTGTTTCTACCTGTTTGTAACTTTTACAGCTATTGTGCAAAAGGCTTTTGGGAAGTCGCAATGAGTAAGCTGCAGGCTGCTCAATTACTAGCAGTTGCCTTAACTGAGCCGAACTCAGGTGAAACGGCATGAAGTAGGGTGAACTAAACAACACATGATAGCCGTAATGTCTGCCGAAGAGCAACCTTCCTCCCATCAATTATCTGCGTCCATCAGCGTTAATCAGCCTACATCTGCGGTTAAAAACCCACATAATTTTGCCGCCACCAAGCCCGCACAAACTTAATCTCCTCAAACGTATAACGTTCTTCCAAAAAATCATAAATTGCTCTCAGTTTTTCATCTCCCATAACTTCAATAGCGTACACTATCGCCTGCTGGCGTTCCGATTCCACCAACAAATTTATATCAACTTCCCTGCCCATTTCCATCAATTCTATCAGATGCCCAGAAATAGTATTAGGACTCATCCCCCGCGCATTCGCTATTCCTTGAACTGTCAAACCTTGTCGGTATAATTCCCAGGTTTGCATCTGCGAATAAGACGCAACGTTGGAAAGATTGGGAAGATTAGCGACATCAGAAGATGCAGCACCACTTGGCAATCCTTGTTCTTGGCAAAAAGTGCGAATTGCCTCCAAGAAAACCTTGCCGTATTTATCTCGCTTGTTGCTACCAACCCCGTAAACTTCCTCGAATTCTCTGAGATTTTGCGGGCGTTTTTCTGCCATATCTCGCAAGCTTTTATCAGCAAAAACCACGTAAGGTGGCACAAATTGTTCGTCGGCAATTTGTTTGCGTAGTGTCCGCAGTATGGTAAATAAAGCTTCGACTTCTACTGCCAAAGAACGAACTTTTGCCTGTACTTCCCGCTGCGGTTCAATTGCGATTTCAACTGTGCGCTGACGTTTCATGATTTCCCAACTTTTTTCATTCAGTTTCAAAATGGGAAATCCGTCTGTTCTTTCCTCTAAAAAACCTTGATTTAACAGGGAACGACTCAATTTTTTCCAATCGTCGGCACTTCTATCTTTGCCAATTCCGTAAGTAGAAAGTTTGTGGTGCTGGTATTGCAATACTTTTTGATTTTTGGAACCGCGCAGCACGTCAATAATGTGATTCATGCCGAATTTTTCTTGGCATCTGGCGACGCAAGAAAGAAATTTCATTGCCTCAATCGTCCAATCTTCTACTGGTTTTTGGTTGCAACAGTTATCGCAAGTACCGCAGTTGCCGGGGAATGAATCGCCAAAATAACTTAACTGGATTGTGCGACGGCACTCGGTGGATTCTGCATAGTTGATTACTCGCCGCAACTGTTGGCGGGCAATTCGTTGTTCTTGCGGATCGGGTTTTTGCTCGATGATGTAGTCGATCATTTTGACATCGCCGTAGCCGAAAAATAAGCTGCAATGGGCGGGTTCGTTGTCTCGGCCTGCGCGGCCGGATTCTTGATAGTATCCTTCGAGATTCTTGGGTAAGTCGTAGTGAATTACAAACCGCACGTCGGGTTTGTTAATGCCCATACCGAAGGCTATTGTGGCTACCATTACTTGCACGTCGTCGCGAATGAAGCGGGTTTGATTGGTTGCGCGATCGACATCGTTCATGCCGGCGTGATAGGGTAAGGCTTGGATGCCGCTTTGTTGCAATTTATAGGCAACTTCATCAACTTTTTTGCGGCTGAGGCAATAGATAATTCCCGAACCGCCTTTTTTTTGGATAATTTGCAAAACTTCGGCAAAACTGTGCTTGGTTTTGGGGCGAACTTCGTAGTATAAATTGGGGCGGTTGAAGCTGGCGACGTGGATGTAGGGATTTCGCAGAGTTAGCTGCTGGATGATGTCTTGGCGGACGCGCTCGGTGGCGGTGGCGGTTAGTCCCATAATGGGAATGTCGGGATATCGATCGCGCACTCGCTGCATTTGCCTGTATTCTGGTCGAAAGTCGTGCCCCCATTCCGAAACGCAGTGGGCTTCGTCGATCGCAAATGCCGAAATTCCTAATTTATTTGCTACTATATCTAAAAACGGTAAAAATCTCTCACCGAGCAAGCGTTCGGGTGCAACGTAGAGCAATTTAATCTTACCTTCGAGAATTGCTGTTTCGCGCGATCGGGTTTCCTGAGAACTCAAAGTGCTGTTGAGAAAAGTCGCCCCAATTCCATTATCCTGCAAAGCCTCCACCTGGTCTTGCATCAGAGCAATTAACGGCGACACAACCACTGTCAATCCCGGTTTCAACAGTGCCGGTAATTGAAAACACAAAGACTTGCCACCGCCAGTCGGCATGACAATCATCATATCCCGTTTTTGTAAAGCAGCTTCGACAATTTCCTGCTGCCCCGGGCGGAAAGAGTCATAGCCAAAAAAATGTTTGAGTGCTTGTTCCAGGGGCAGTGGCACAGAAGATATTGGCGGATGAGACGCTGACATTTGCAGTAGTTGGTTGTTGGCTTCTCAACTATTCTATGCCTTTTGAGCACAAATACAGTTACAATAATTGAGAATCTCAATTTAAGCAGAAAAACTGATGCCGAAAGCAATTTGGAATGGTGCCGTTTTGGCCGAGAGCGACAAGTGCGAAATTGTAGACAACAACTATTATTTCCCCGCCGATGCCATCAACCGCGAGTATTTCAAGGACAGCAGCACTCACACTACTTGCGGTTGGAAAGGTGTTGCTAGTTACTACAGTGTCGAAGTCGGCGGACAAGTTAATAAAGATGCTGCTTGGTACTATCCTACTCCGAAAGATGCTGCTAAAAATATTGCCGGATATATTGCTTTTTGGAAAGGAGTTAAGGTAGAAGCTTAGGTTTTTTCCGCAGGTTTGTTAGCTGGCGATTCCGACAGGCCGCCAGGGAATTAATTCCCTGGCTCATAGCTGAAGTCGTCTTAAGACGACTGGGGAAATTAGGGAGGAATAACATAAGTTGGGATGAGTTCAAATAGAAATAATATCTAATATCTACTGATAGCGATTGCTCCTCTGATAATTGTCAATCCTTTAAAATATAGGACAGAGCTTAATTAAATTCAATACCATAATACCAATTTAATGTGAAGTTGCACATATCTCGATCCCCCTAAATCCCCCTTAATAAGGGGAGTAGGGGTTGACTTTGAGAAGAATCTTGTCCACCCCCTACTCCCCCTTAGTAGGGGCGGTGCGACCCCTACTCCCCGTGCCCGCCCTCTTGGCTAGGGGGGATCGGATTCTATGCAACCTCATAAAAAATTGGTAAGCTGTTGTGCATTTAAATTGAATGTCAAAAAATAATCTAAGTCTTGTGGGGAGTAGGGGTTGGGCCTAAGAGCCCGCCCTGAATATGCAATTTAAATGCGTGACAGCTTATAACCGCTATATTTAACAGTCCTCTTTGAGAGGACTTTCGCTCTCTCGACGGGGGTTTTGAACCCCCGGCGGACTGTTGGAGAAGCGAAAGCATCCTCAAATTTTAATCTTTTTCCCAAACGGCGACAGCTTCCGCACCCAAACCACGGCGAACAACAATCGGTTCGCTTGCTGTCAAATCTAGAATAGTAGAAACTTGATATCCCGGATCGGAACCGTCATCGACAATGACATCTACTAACTTTGAAAAACAGTCAAAAAGTTCAGCTTGGCCAAAACTTTCTGCTTTTCCTGCTGGCACGGGTGCTGCACCTTCATCATCCGTGGTAATGTGAGCGGATGTTGAAATAATTGGATTTCCCAAGGCTTCCAACAGTGTAAAACAAAGCCGCTGGTCGGGCACGCGAATTCCAGTAGTTTTCCGTTTTGGGTTCATTACCAACCGCGGCACTAACTTGGTAGCTGGCAGCAGAAATGTATAAGGCCCCGGTATTAACCGCTTGATAATTCTGTATGCTTCATCGCTGACTGCAGCATAGTCGGTGATATTTGAGAGAGAGGAACACAGGAACGTTAAAGGCTTATCATTGGATAGTTGCTTGATCTGGCGGACTCGTTCTACTGCAGACTTGGAGTTGATATCGCAGCCGATCGCGTAAACTGTATCTGTCGGATAAAGCATCACTGCCCCATCTTTCAGAGCTTTTTGAATTTTCTCGATCCGGTCTCTTTGGGGTGCAACTGGATGCACTTCGTAAATAGTTGCCATGTTAAGATATTGCAGGCTAAGTGGGCGATCGAAATATAGAGTGAAACCGATATCTTGCAGCATTGTCAAGAACAGGCAAGATGCCTGTTCCACAAAGAGTAAATTTTCTTGTGGGGTGGGCATCCTGCCCGCCCGTCCAAGACTTATTGACAATGGTGCAAGGCGTAAGATGAAACAATCAATGCTAAAAATTAATTGTTAACAATGAATAAAATAGCTTATTTTGACTGTCCAACCGGCATTGCTGGCGATATGTGCATCGGAGCTCTCATCCACGCCGGCGTTCCTTTAGAATACCTAATCGAAAAACTCAATTTGCTCGGTATTTCGACAGAGTACCAGTTGCGGACGGAATTAGTCCACCGGAATACTCAACAAGCAACTAAATTTTATGTCGATTTAGCTGCAGATTTGTCGTTAAAACCAGAAAATCCCGGTACCGAAATCGATCCCTCGGAAACGGAATCCCCGACTTTCGACGCCCGCCATCACCATCATCACGGGGAAGAACATTCTCACAGTCACGGCGAAGCAGATGCCGAAATTAGCCACAGTCATCACCGCAATTTACCCCAAATTGAGCAAATCATCGTCTCTGCAAATTTGCCTCCGCGCGTGGAAGCTTGGAGTTTGGCCGTATTTGGCAAATTAGCAGAGGCAGAAGGTACCGTACACGGTATCCCCGCCAGCGAGGTTCACTTTCACGAGGTGGGGGCGACGGATGCAATTATTGATATTGTCGGTACTTGTTTGGGTTTGGATTGGTTGGATATTCAGGAGTTTTACTTTTCGGCGATGCCGACTGGTGGCGGTACGGTGAAGGCTGCACACGGCCGATTAGCGGTGCCGACGCCGGCGGTGATGCGGTTGTGGGAAACGCACCGAGTGCCGGTTTATAGCAATGGCATCGATCGCGAATTGTGCACTCCTACGGGAACTGCGATCGCCTGTACTCTCGCCGCTGGTTTCGGCCCGCCACCGTCGATGCAAATTCAGGCCATTGGTTTGGGTGCAGGTTCTCGAATGCTGGCAATTCCTAATATTTTGCGCCTCTGGATTGGGGAGAAGGGAGAGGGGGAGAGGGGGAGAGTGGGAGAGGGGGAGAGTGGGAGAGTGGGAGAGGGGGAGAGTGGAGGAAAGACGGGTAGTCATTCCCAATTCCCGATGCCCAATTCCCAATTCCCAATTCCCAATTCCCCATTCCCAATTCCCAATTCCCTAGAAACTATTACGGTATTGGAAACGCAAATTGATGATTTGAGTCCGCAGGCGATCGGCTATGTTTTTGATGCTTTGTTTGCCGCCGGAGCTCTGGATGTTTTTACTGCCCCAATTGTGATGAAAAAGTCGCGGCTTGGGGTTTTGTTAACTGCGATTTGTCATCCAGAATTTGAGGATGCTTGCGAAGCTGTGATCTTTCGCGAGACTACTACTTTGGGAATTAGGCGATCGACTCAACAAAGAACTATTTTACACCGAGAAATCCAGACAGTTAAAACAGAATACGGCGAAGTCAAGATCAAAGTTGCGAAGTCTGGAGAAACGATTGTTAATGTACAGCCGGAATACGAAGATTGCGCGGAAATGGCCCGACTTAAAAATATTAGTTGGCGCGAAGTTCACCGCTTGGCGCTGCAAAGTTGGTACGATCGCACTTAATCAATTACAGTGACTTACATCTTGCACCATTTTTATGAACAGGCAAGATGCCTGTTCCACAAGAATTTAATTCAACCAATAACAAATAACAAATAACTAAAGCCTGCGGCTTGGTAAAATTTGTTGTTGCAATTCCTCGAAAGCGGGCATTTTTGAGCGATCGTCTTGTTCAACGATCGCCCTTATTTGCTAAATACCGCCAATTTTCAACACTACAAGAGTATGTCTTGGTGCAATTTGAACAGCCACGAGTAGAAATATTTCGGCGGAATCCACAAGGGCAATGGGTTCTCTCCGAGTATGGTTGGGGCGATTCCTTGCAACTTGAATCGGTGAATCTAGAAATTGCGATCGCCGATTTATATCGCCAAGTACAATTTTCTTAAAAATTCGGTTTATAAGGAATTTGATATTAATTAGCCTAGGGAGTTTTTTTATTATTTGAACGAACCGCGAAGACACGAAGAGCGCGAAGAAAAAACAGTATCTTATTCTTTCTCTTTCTTCGCTTCTGCGTGCCTCGCGGTTCATTTAATCTTACTCCAGATTCGTAAAAAACCCGGTTTCTGAGCCCCGATGCGTAAGTCCAATTTAAACTGAGATGTTGCACTCTTCTCAATAAACTTTTTATGGACAGGCAAGATGCCTGTTCCACAAAGAGTGAATTTTCTTGTGGAACAGGCATCTTGCCTGTTCTTGAGAATGGTGTAAGATGTGAGATTTAAACAAACTGACCCGTTGGAGTCGATCGCACCCGACGAATTCCAATCACCGACGGCATCGGCGATCTGCGCGAATCATTCGAGATATTGCTCGGCCACAAACTGCCGCGAGACACACTCCGAGTCTGATTGAAAACAGCACCGTTCAAATCCAACATTTCAATTTGCCGACTCAGTACAGTACCGTCATCGATCGGGCAATCTTCCCCAGGATGCTGCACCGCAAGCAACAGCGTATCTCCCACAAAAGTCGGCCCTGTCATTTCGCACCGATTCGGGCCGTAAGCAAACGGAATTACTGTTCCTGCATTCGGGCCGGAAGTGGGAATATAAAACAGCCAATTGTTGCCGAAAACTCCAGTAAAATCTGACACATTTCCCGTCTTTTTATGGTCGATCGTCGTTGGCTTTCCACTCGCACCCACATCAAAACCGTTGTGCGTGCTCGTAGACATATCAGTCACGCCCCAAACATTGCCTTGAGGGTCAAAAGCCAAATTGTCTACATTAGCAAATCCCGCCCCATCTACCGCACCGGCTTCTCCACCCTGAGCCAAACGCTGCCAGCGGAACGTCAAACCCGCACCGTCGGGACTGTCTTCAATTATTTTGTAAAGTCCTCCCGACTGCTGATTGCTGTTGACTGCGCTACCGTATTTAGCAACATTAAAAATGCGAGAATCTGGATAGCCGTCGCTTCCGGGTGCGCCGTCAGTATAAGCAATGAAAACTTCCTTAGTAGTAGGATTAACTTCCAAATCTTCCGGCCGCGCCGTCGGAGTGCCACCAATCAAATTAGCAGCTAAGAAAGCATCAACTAAAACCGCACCTTGGCTGCTGTAGAAATTAGCCAGAGTTTTATTTTGGTAGCCCGGAAGTGCTGTTGCTTCATTGGTTGTATCTACTACAAAAGAACCGCCGTCTTCGGTTTGACCGGCAATTCCGGCGCGTTTGGGCAAGCGAGTAGCGGCATCTCTTTGAGCTTTGCCAAAACTTGCTAATTCCGCCTCGCCAACTTTAGAAGGACGCAACGGATTGGTTTGGGTATTTAATGTTAGCGGCAGCCACCTTCCCGCACCGTTGCGGTTGTATTGGGCGACGTACAAAACGCCGTCTTCAAATAACCGGCTGTTGGTTTTATCTGCTGGATTTGTGACAGTGCCGTTGCTGACAAATTTCCAGGTGTGTCCGCCGCGCCGATCGTCCCCCATGTACACTACTAATCTGCGGCCGGCTTCGGCGCGAATCGCGACGTTTTCGTGGCGGAAACGGCCCAACCAAGTGTGTTTGCGGGGGCGGAAACTCGGATCTAGGGGATCGACTTCTACCATCCAGCCGTATTTTTCGCCGACTAAGCCGAATTCCTCACCGATAGTGCCCTTGGCGTAGCTGGTTTGGGCGCCGTTGGGTTTGACATTTTCCTGAACTCCGACGAAAAATGCTTCGCTACCTTGGAAATTTTCTTCGGCGGAGAGGATTGTTCCCCACGGGCTTGTGCCGCCGGAACAGTTGTAGGCTGTACCGATGATCCGGTTGCCGAGTCCGTCGGTGTTGACTTGCGCGAAGACTTGGGTAGCTGCAGGGCCAGTGCCCGTGAGGTACTCGTTATCCCCTTGTCTGGTTCCCCAGGAGGTGACATCTTTGTATTTGTCGGAACGCTGGCTGTTGATTCCGAGGCCGGAAAGTCCGTGAATGCGGCGGTTGAGGGGGTCGCGGGCGATCGCCTGAAATCTACCGTTAGACTGTTTGGTGATGCGGACGATCGAACCACCGAGATTGTACAGGAATTCGCCAAGGGTATCCCGATTCTTTACCGATAAGTCTATACCGAGGACGGCGCGATCGGCGGATGGAAATGGTGCCAGATCTGACGGGGTATCGGGTGCCACTTTCGACATCGGGAAGGATACGTACTCGTGGTTAACCCAGAGATAACCGTCGTCATTGCTGCCGCGAATGCCTACAAAGCCGGTGTAGTCGGAGTTGTAGCCGAAATAGTCTGCCGGATTGGGGAAAACTCGATCGCCCCAGCGGACAATCACATAACGTTCGTATTCCGGCGGCACAACCACATCGTCAACAATGCTGTAACTCGTTAATTTAGTATCCTGTGAGGCAGCCATCACGGTTCCCTGTCCCCCCGGCGCCATCGCCATGAAACTGGGCAGTTCTCGATAAATCGGCAGCGGGTGGGGAAGTCTTACAGGAGTGAAAGATGTCGGAACTACAGCTTCAGCAGCGCTGGAATTGATGCTGAACAGTTTTTGAGTTAGCCCAGGAGCAAGCACAGTGGTAGCCGCACTGCTGCCGAAGAAAATTAGCAGTTGTCGGCGAGTTATTTTAGACATAAATTCCTTTTCAAACCAACATCTCTAATCTGATGATTCCGTATGAAACTCTATCACTTTTCAATTAAGGGAAGTTTACCTGAAGGTTAATTAAAAGTGGGAGATATTTAGGTTAACAACAAGTTAAATATTGTAAGTGGCAATTGGTAATTGGGAATATAGAGAGAGATTAAGGAAAAAACATCTATCCGTGTATCCGTGATTTCCCTGTCGTGCTGTTGGTTATTTGTTATTTGTTACCAATGCCCGATGCCCTGTTTGGCCCATGCCCCATTACCAATATTTCAATCATCTCGAAAACCCGGATCATTTTCTCGGGATGTCGATCGACTAGGTGCAGGTACATTAATCACTTGCGAAAACCCAGAATTGGCGGACGAAATATTGCCGTCTCTGAATCCCAGCAGCAACTGAGCATCGGCAAAATATCTAGTCCACTGTTCGATTCTCGCATCTTTTTGCCAGTCGCGGCGGGTGACTCTCGATCGCAAAACTGGAACTCTTTGTCGGCTGCGATCGGCTGTAATGATGACTGTAACTTCTGTTAATGCCGGATTTTCTTGAAACTCGCGGGCGATCGACTCTTTCGCTAAATCTTCCGCCTGCTGCACTAAACTCGCAAAAGATTGACTGCCGTCCGAATCTAGGGTAAGGTAGCGCTCTTTGGTTTCAGCCAAAGCTATCGATATACTTGCTGTTAAACTGATAATTGCTAGAATGACGGCCGACAATAAGCGTAGGTACAAATTCATTATCTTTGAAACTAAATACTAACACTTGTCAATGATAGTTAATAAAATTTAACATACTGTTAAGCTTAAATTAAAATAATATTTTGTGTCACCATATTTCCGCTTAACAGGCTTTCCGGCCTGTTCCACAACAAGTGCTTTTTCTTGTGGAGTGGGCATCCTGCCCGCCCCTAGAATGGTTATTGATAATGGTGCAATATCTCAGTTTTACTCGAAATACTTGTCAGCAGCAAAGGATGTCGATAAACCAACCCCCGCGTTAATCTTCTTCCTTCTTCCTTCAACATCAGAAGGAACCCTCGATAATTAATCCGTGTATCCGTGTCAAAATCCGTGTCGTGCCTTCCTTCTTCCCTCTTTATGAAACTAACAAAATGTGCGATCGCCCTCGGTAGCAACTTAGGCGACTCCCTCGCCACACTCTCTAACGCGATCGTAACCCTCAACAACACCCCAGGAATAGCAGTAAAATCTCACTCAAGCTGGTATCAAACCGCCCCCGTCGGGCCGCCGCAACCCGATTACATCAACGCCTGTGCCATCCTAGAAGTTGCACTAGAACCCGAACAATTGCTAGCAGCTTTATTAGAAATTGAAATAAAATTTAATCGAATTCGCCGAGAAAAATGGGGGCCGAGAACCCTCGACCTAGATTTGCTGCTGTACGACAATTTAATCCTAGAAACTCCGACACTGACTCTACCTCATCCCCGGATGACCGAAAGAGCTTTTGTATTAGTACCTTTAGCAGAAATTGCCCCGGATTGGGTGCATCCGGTGACGAAAAGTGCGATCGCCCAACTCCTGCAAACCGCAGATTGTTCCGGAGTGCAAAAATTGCAACTGTAAAAAGTGAGTACAATTCACGGATCGTACCAGTTTCAAAAAAAATGCAACCGTAGCTAAGCTGCCAACTGTGATAGTCATCAGTCATTCCAAATCTAAAATCTAAAATCTAAAATCTAAAATCGTATTAGATCGCCTATGATGTCTTAAATCGGTGCACCCTAACATTATTCGCTTGTCGCTTATGTCGATCGGTCAAGAACTACCCCAACTCCTCAAACAACGCCTATTTTACCAAGGGCGCAAATTCAACTTTGACGTAGCCACCCTCCGTCTTCCCAACGGTTCCGAAGGCGAGTGGGAATGTATTCGCCACCCAGGCGGAGCACTTGCAGTTCCCGTCACACCCGAAGGTAAACTCGTCTTGGTACGCCAATATCGCTTTGCCACAAAAGGGCGAATTTTAGAATTTCCCGCTGGTACGGTAGAAATCAATGAAAGCCCTGCCGAAACTATCAAACGCGAAATCGAAGAAGAAACCGGATATCGCGCCGGAAAATGGCAGAAATTAGGGCAATTTTTTCTCGCCCCCGGTTATTCCGACGAAATCATTTATGCTTTCTTAGCCCAAGATTTGGAAAAACTGGAAAAGCCGCCAGCACAAGACGATGACGAAGACATGGAGACAGTTTTATTCACCCCTGAAGAATTAGAAAAAGCTATTTTAGCTGGGGAACCCATTGATTCAAAATCAATTTCTAGCTTTTTCTTAGCCCGTCCATTTTTGACTTAAATAGGACTGAGGGAAAAACCCGGTTTCTGATAAAAATCGTGCGTCAAACCGATAAATCTTAACTTAGAAACCGGGTTTTTGAACCCGCGTGTGTCCAGGACTGTAAAATGTAAAATCTAAAATCTAAAATCTAAAATCGAATGTCCGATATATCCAATCTAATTTTATTTTGGCACCGCCGCGACTTGCGTATTTCTGACAACATCGGACTGGCAGCAGCGCGCCAGCAAAGCCCGAAAGTAGTCGGAATTTTTTGTCTCGATCGCAATATCATAAATCGGGATGACGTAGCGCCAGCTAGAGTCACATACATGATCGGCTGCTTGCAAAAACTCTCCTCGCGTTACAGGGAAGCAGGCAGCCAATTGCTGATAATTCAAGATGACCCGATCCTAGGAATACCGAGATTAGCAACAGCTATAAATGCTCAAGCAGTATTTTGGAACTGGGATGTAGAACCCTACGCCAAACAGCGCGATCTGTCTGTATCAAACGCCCTCCAACAAGCAGGAATTCAAGTTCAAAATTTCTGGGATCAACTCCTGCACGCCCCAGATGAAATTCGCAGCGGTACAGGGACTCCCTACACAGTTTATACACCATTTTGGAAAAAATGGAACAGTAAACCCAAAGCCCAACCAGTAGAGACACTGCCGATAACTTATCTGGAATTAATGACCGGATTAACCGCCGAAGAACAAGCAATCGCCAACCAAGCAGGTGCAATGGAAACAGTGCCAACAGCCTCTAGTTTGGGATTTATTTGGGAAAACCCATTAGTAATAGAACCAGGAGAAGATGCAGCGCAACAAAAATTAGAAGAATTTTGCGATCGGGCAATTTACCAATATCAAGAACAGCGCAATTTCCCCGCCATTAACGGCACATCCCAACTCAGCGCAGCCCTCAAATTTGGTGCAATTGGCATCCGCACTGTTTGGCAAGCTACCCAGATAGTAATGGACACTTGCCGCAGCGAAGAAGCGTCTACAAGCATCCGTACTTGGCAACAGGAAATAGCGTGGCGGGAATTTTACCAACACGCCATGTATAACTTCCCAGAATTAGCAGACGGCCCCTACCGTCAAGCATTCAAAGACTTTCCTTGGGAGAACGATGAAAAGCTCTTTCAAGCTTGGTGTAAAGGCAAAACAGGCTATCCTATTATCGATGCAGCAATGCGGCAGTTAAATCAGACAGCTTGGATGCACAATCGCTGCCGCATGATAGTCGCCAGTTTCCTCACCAAAGATTTAATTATTAACTGGCAGTGGGGTGAAAAATACTTCATGCAAAAATTGATAGATGCCGACATTTCTGCTAATAACGGCGGCTGGCAGTGGAGCGCATCAAGCGGTATGGACCCGAAACCTTTGCGAATATTTAATCCGGCGAGTCAAGCTCAGAAATTCGACCCGGAAGGGGAATATATTCGGCACTGGGTTCCAGAATTGCGCCGCGTTGATACTAAAGTTTTGCTAACAGGAAATATTTCGCCTTTAGAACGCCGACTTCTTCATTATCCCTCTCCGATCGTAGATCACAACGAGCAGCAGCGCAAGTTTAAAGAACTTTTCAAGGAGCAAAAAAACGCCGATTAGACAGCTCGATTTTGGGCGATAGTTACCAGTAAATTAAGTTGAAGGGGCGCTGTACACCTCTCAACTTAAAAGATTGTATCAGTTATAATAAACTTAAAGAAATCGGAGATTCAAATGGTAACGCTGCAATTAAGGCAAATCAGTGTACCCCCAGGACATAGAGTGCTGTTTAATGATGTCAACTGGCAGGAATTTGAAGCAATTTTAGAAGAATTGGGAGAACACCGTGGCTCTAGAATAGCTTACAGTCAAGGAACTTTGGAGATTAGGATGCCACTACCAGAACATGAATTCAATAAGGAAATCATTGGCGATATGGTGAAAATATTACTCGAAGAACTTGAAATTGATCGAGAATGTTTTGGTTCGACGACTTTTAAACGAAAAAGTATGTTACAAGGAATTGAACCTGACAACTGCTTTTACATTCAGAATCACGCTCTAATGATTGGTAAAAAGCGGATCGACTTAACTGTCGATCCGCCGCCTGACTTAGCAATTGAAGTCGATATAACTTCCAAAACTCAACTCGATGCTTACGAAGCTTTGGGAGTACCTGAAATCTGGCGCTATGAAAATAAAAAGCTTCTGATTAATGTGCTTCAAGATGGGAAATATGTTGAATCTGAAATTAGTCCGATCTTTCCCAATCTGCCAATTATTGAAGCTATTTCTCAATATTGCGAACAAAGCCAAACAGTGGGTACGAGTCAAACTCTCAGATTGTTTCGCAAGTGGGTTAAAGACCAAATACAAAATTGATATGAAATCCCTATTCCCCGCACTTGCTGTTAGAACTCCGGCTTATTTACGCTCGCCAAAAAGCAATTTTCTCACAGCAAGCGTCCTAATTCCGTTGTATTTTTAATTTCGCTTTTGGGAAATAGAGAGAGAGTAAGGGTGTTGACCTTGAGCTCGATCGCCCACAAAAATAACATAAGTCCCCTTGTCCCCATAACCGGAAAATTCTACATTCCCCGCAGCAGCATTCGCCGGCAGAACGCAGAAACGCCCCCTCGGCCCCTGAATCATCAAACTCGGAGCTCCAGCGGTTTGTACTGCAATCCGCCAGTAAGGCAAATCCTGCGTTACTTCGATGACGTGGTTCGGCCCTTGGGACACAAAACCACAGTCGCCGCTATTGTTCGGGCCGCCGGAAACTCCAGAAACTCCCAGCGGTTCGGGAAATCCCGGAGCAATTTGTAGCGGTTGGCTCCGAAGGGCACCGGCATCCGCTAAAATCATTGCCAAGGCTAGGGTCACGATCGAGCTAAACCACAGTTTGCCACGATCGCCCGGATAATTGATCTTCATGTTTCCTCACACAATGGCATTTGGTTCTAGTTCTTTGACGGTAGGGGATAATGGCGGTTCCAAACACCTTAATCTAAACTAACTTCCGAATTTTTTTATGAATCCTCAAAATAACTTCAATTGGCAGCAAGCGATCGGAGAACTAAAAGCTAAAGTAGAACGATCGCCACTCATCACACAAAATTCAGACAGGTATCAAGCCGTCGGAACCTTCTACAATCAATTACTGGACAAGTTTCAAAGACTCCCCAAACCGGGGCAGGTGGCAGCCTTTGCCTTGGCAGCGATAATTGTCCTGACAGTCTTCAATAGCATCGTAAAGCTAATTTCCGCCCTGATGACTCTTGCCGTTCTCGGAGTGCTAATCTACATAGCGTTTGACACTCACCGACCGTCCTAAAGGCGAGGTGATTCTTGGCTCCACGACTGACCTTACTACTCACTATCCTTACGGCAATACTTAAACCTTTCAACCGTGGAATACCACCAATTGACGAGCTTAACTTAGTTAATCCCAGAGGGTCTATCTCCCCAAGCGTACTAGGATATGAACCTAGAGTTCAGGCGTGCCCCGCCTTACTTCAGTAGTCAACAAAGTATTTGGTTCTCTGGTATTGGGATATTATTTTTTTTATCCCTAGCTGTATAGCGAGTTTTCGCCGCTCTTTGCCCCTAAATTTATGCCTGAAAGTGTGTCTCAACTGTTTCACGATGGCAATGGAGTTTCACCCTGACAACTTAATTATAACCTGGTTTGGGGTTGCTTTGCCAAGCGTAAATTCACGCTCATCCAATAGAAAGCCGTCAAGCCAAGGACGGGGTTTTAAACCCAAATTTCTGATAAATTGGCAATATCTCCTGATTCCTCCAACTAACGACTAACAATAGGAAATTATAAATATGGCTAACCCCACCGCGCCCAGCGGCATCAATCAACCCGATCCGTCTTGGCAAACACAATCCAAGCAAATGCCACTGCTGGTTCGCAGGTGCGGCGCTTGGGCAGTGGAAATTTCGTTAATTGCGGCCAGCGCCCTCGTTCCCTTCAGTATCGGGGCATTGGTCAACAAGGAATCTCAAACCGTGCCGCTCAATTCCTCCATAGCAGCAGCATCCGAAACCGTCGCCCGTACTTTGGGCATACCCGTGCGCGATCGCAGCCCCAGAGTTGCACCCCTAACTAATCTATTCTGGTCGGGGGCGCTGCTGGCACCGGCAGTTTTAGCGGGGTGGCAACTGTTTTTGCTCGCCAGAACCGGTCAAACTCTCCCCAAACGCTGGTTCGGCGTCAAAGTTGTCACAGCGTCGGGCACTCCTCCGGGTTTTGGGCAAGTGCTAATTCGCGAAAGTTTGGGGCGCTGGGGAGTGCCTCTGGGCGTCGCTTACGGCATTTGGCGCTTGACTGGTGCGTTTCCTGATTTGCTAATTTTAGGGGGGCTCAGCGGCTTGGCAATGCTCGCAGACGGCGCTTTTGCATGGCGCTACAAACGGCAAGCGGGACACGATCGCCTCGCGAATACTTTGGTCGTCAACGCTCGATCGAATCAACTGTCTGACAATCCTGTCAAGAGTCCAGATTGGACTGAGGAAGACGCGCAGATTGCGGCTTTGGTTGTGACTCCACAAAGCGGGCTGAAAACAAATGCCAGTTTGTGGAATTGGATGCGCCAACACCCAGGCACAACTTTAGTGATAGTTACCGTCGGCAGCGCGGGATTGATTTTAACTTTGTTTGTCGGCACTCTCATCTACACTCAAAGTCAAGCAAATTTGCGGGATTCCCGGCAGCGGAACGACGAATTATTTGTGGCTTTAGTTAGCAAATTGTCTCCCACATCGGCTAGCGGGGCATCGGGCAGGCGATCGGCTATTTTGGCTTTGGGGGCGGTGGAAGACTCCCGCGCCGTACCCCTGCTAGCGGATTTGCTAGCTCAAGAAGACAACCGCGCCATGTTGGACGCGATCCAGCAAGCTTTAGTCAGTAGCGGCCCGAAAGCTTTGCCTGACTTGCAGCGGTTGAACCAGGCCCTCAGCAACGACCTCGATTCCCTGCGGTTTGGCGGCAAGGCCCCGGAACGCGAGTTAGCTGCCGCCCGCCAGCGAACTGTACAAAGGGCGATCGGCAAAATTCTCACAGTGTATAGCAGCCAGCTCAACGGTGTCGATCTCAGCCGCACGGATTTAGCTCAAAGTCCTGCCGGCCCATCTCAGTTTACTTTAGTTTTAAACAAAGTTGACTTGTCGGGAATTAAGTTGAGAAATGCCAATTTAACCAATGCCAGCTTGCAGGGAGCTCGCTTTTACGGCACCGGCGAAGACAGGCGTCCGGCTACCTTTGACGATTGGATTTCTGACTTGAGCGGCGCTAATTTGGAAGGAGTAAATTTGACCGGGGCGTCTTTGAACAGTGCTGTAATGAACCGCACTACTTTTGTGCGCGCTGTCATGAACAAAGCTAATTTGTCAAACGGCAATTTGAATTCAGCTAATTTCAGCAGTGCTATTTTAATTGGAGCAAATTTGCAGGAAGCACTGTTAAAAAATGCAAGTTTTACCGGGGCAGATATAGGAAGCGCGAACTTGTCGCGAGCGGATTTGTCAGGTGCACGTTTGGCAAAAGTGAAGGCTCAAGGCGCTCAGTTGTCCTTGACAAATTTGTCTAAATCGGAATGGCAAGGCGCTGATTTATCCGGTGCTGATTTGAGCGGCGCCAACTTACAAAATGCCGATTTGACTTCGACTAAACTCGCCAACGTGAATTTCAAAGATGCTCGGTTGCAAGATGCGAATTTTCGGAATGCGGAGGTGAGTTCGGTTGATTTTAGGGGCGCCAATTTAGCGGGAGCGAATTTTAAAGGCGCTGTGTTTCTGGGGAAGGCAGCTTCGGATCAATTTATTCAAAATCCGACTGGTAGTAAATCCGGTAGATTCCTAGGAGTTGATTTTGCGGAGGCTAAGAATTTAGATAAAAGTCAAATTGCTTACATTTGTTTGCAGGGAGGCCTTCATCCGAACTGCCCGCAGAAGAAGTAAGGATTGGTTGTTAACGAGTAGGCTAATACAGTTGAGCATTTAAATTGTATATTCACGGCGGGTGGGACACCCCAAAAAAGTTTGATTATTTTTTGACATACAATTTAAATGCCACAACAGCTTAGTCAACAATCAATAATCATGAGGAGTGCAACCGGGATTGAGATTATGCAATAGCATCCGAAGTGACAAGAGTCTCGAATTGCGCCAACAGCATTCCATCACCATTATTTGCAACTCCAAAAATTCTAGGTAACTGGCCTGTTTGGGCGAGAACTTGTCTCACTTCTCGGTTAGATACATCGGCGAGATTTTTGTTATTTAGAATGGCATTAACCGCAGCGATACCCACACCTTGACCAACTGCGGCGTTGAATTCAACAATTCTGCCGACAGAACAGGCCAACCCTTCAAATCCAGAACAGGGACTGACCACTGCCAGGTTAGGAACGTTTTTAATTAATGCGTGGCGGATGCCAACATTAAAGATAGGCTGTTTAAAACTCAGACTTTTAAACCATCCTAGACGAGTTGCTTTATCGCCAATACCCGCGATGCCTCCGCGGACATCAAAATGATAGCTAAATGTTGCCAGTGCCTCATTAGCTGGTACGCCACCTAACAGCATTTGTGCGCCAGTTAAAGGTTCTACAACTCCTGTCACATTGCCGGCGTGTCTGATATAAAGTTCTGAGGCATAAGTAACAGAAGTAGCCCCCAAACTCCTCAGCCAAGTTGTAATAAATAACATCTCTCTTTGCATATTAGCCGTGGGTTTGCTCCCGCTTCTAGCTAAGGCTTCCGCTTCGCTGGCTGTGACTGCAAATAAAAGCGCATTCCACGAAAGTCTGTCATTTGGAAGTATTGCTATATTTCCCTCATCTAAAATTACACCTGTTTCAGAAAAAGATAGTTTTCTTCCTCTAAAGGAGTGGTAAGCTACAGACAGAGCCGGCGCGCGAACGTCGATGTAATCGTTACCCGCCCACAGAGTTTTGAGATTGCCTTGAGTGTCCCTCATTTCCCGCCGGAGTTCTTCTGCTAGTTTGGCATCCTTGCCTGCAGCGTACAGCAAAAATTTTTGGCTCTCTGAATCGGCCAGGTTGGTAAAGCGTTTTAGATAAATATAATCGAATTCTTTCAGTGCTCTTGCACTGAGTCCTTGGGTTTCAAAAACGAGGGTGACTGGAAGTTCTGAATTAGGCAGACCAAATGTTTCAAATCCCTTCAGCTTTCTCACACCGGCAGCTTGAGCTAATTCGGCATTGACAGTGGCATCAATAAATTGCTTGCCGGCATAAACTACGCCTTGAGAGGTGGTTATACTGACAATTTTTTGACCTTCTTTACTGACTGATTTAATTTCTACTTTGCTCAGGAGATCGGCCCCAGCTTTTACCAGCATTTCTTTCAGGGCTGCACTGGCTTTGCGGGGGTCAAGTGCAATTGCGGTGACACCGGATTTTTGTAAGAATTCTTTATAGATTGTTGCTGGTGAACCAAAGGTATCTAACTTTAAAGATTGTTGAAGTTCTTCACTAATCTGACTTCTATCTAAATAAGCAAGACCGCCTCTTACCAAATGCCCGCCAATTCCTTCTTGCAAGCTTGCTTTCGACATCAGTAGAATTCGCGGATAACGCTTTGTTCGGCGAAGATATTCTCTGGAGGCAGAGATAACAGCTAGAACTCCTGGAACTTCATCACCAAAACAGATGATATCGTAAGAACGCAGATTCATGACCATTATTTAATAACCTCTGTTGATTTTCATGTTTTCGAGCTGCATCTCAATGTTTGCCGTCCAACTTTCTGTTTTTCCCAAATCTAGCTAGATATTTCCTGATTTTTGCGATAAAATTCACACATTTCTGGAGGCAGAAACCGGGTTTTTTCCAGAAAATCCTCCTTTGAGGACGATCGATCGGGCGTTGAAAAACCCGGTTTCTGAGCGTCCAGAGTCCGTCAGTCTGGTACTCTTGATTGCCATCAGCCCAGATTATCAGGATCTATCCCCAACTCCCGCAATCGCTGAGCTAGTCGATCGGAACGTTGGGCCAGTCGATCGGCGCGCTGCGATTCCTGTTGGGCGCGCTGCGCTGATTCTTTCACCTGTTCTTCAGGAGTCAGATAACGTTTTCCATCGGCATCATACCAATACAACCACTCCCTTGTCACCCCAGAATAACTTCCCCTTTCACAACCAATCCCCAAACCAATTTCAGGCATCCAAACTGGATTTCCTGACTGTAACTCGTACTTCCCATTGACTAACTTGTGTACTTCCAAATGAGGTTTACGACGGCGGCGGGAAGAATAAATGACGTAATAAAGTACGCCTAAAGCTTGATAATTGTCTAATTTTGTGCTGTATTCCTTGCGATAAGTTGGGGAAACAACTTCTAGCACGAAAAGTGGCATGACATTTTCATCCCACAGCACGTAACTGGGACGCAATTCTTCGTCGTAAAATCGTTCTACTCCTAAACTTAAGAAAGCATCTGGGACAATGGGCGGTTCGTCAGGGTGATGATAAATACCCATATCTATGCCAAAAAACCAGTCCATGCGATCTGCCCAAAGTATGAGCAATATTGCTTTTAACAAGCCTGGTATTAGTTCTTGCAGTTCGTTATCCACAGGCGTTTCATCTGAGTCTGGTAGTTCATCGGCTGAGGGCCAGTGCCTCGGAAATTTGTAATCTAACATGGCGGCTTTCCTCAAAACTCACTAACATTATACCTTTGATTTGTTTGGCAATAGTATTTATGGAACGAACCGCGAAGATGCGAAGGAAGAGAAGAGAAGAGAAGATGAGAGGTAATTTTGACTTAGTTAATCTTAAGTAATTTTTGTAAAAGATTTGCTGAGACTTACGCGATCGACTAAACTATGTCTAACCAGTCGGTTCTAATGGGGAGCAGCCGTTAGAGGAAACGGGGAAAGTTCGGTGCAAGTCCGGCGCTGTCCCGCAACTGTAATGAGAGTCATGTCGCTTTCTGAGTCAGGATGCCCGCCGATGTGTTAATTTACATAGTCTCATCTGCGAGGTTCAGTGTGAAGACCAGAAATCGGAAATTGGTCAGCTTGGGATTGATGGCTGGCTTGAGTTGTTATATTGTCCTGGGATCGGCAACGCCCGCCGCAGCTATGCACATTTCGGAAGGTTTTTTGCCGGTGCAATGGGCTGCATTTTGGTGGATTGTGGCGTTGCCTTTTTTTGCAGTAGGTTTGCGATCGATTACTCGTATTACAAAAGAACACCCGGAACTTAAACTATTGCTTGCTTTGGCGGGTGCGTTTACTTTTGTGCTTTCTGCTTTAAAAATTCCCTCGGTAACGGGCAGTTGTTCTCACCCGACGGGTACAGGTTTGGGTGCAATTTTGTTCGGCCCTTCGGTGATGGCTGTACTGGGGGCTTTAGTTCTGCTGTTTCAAACGTTACTGTTAGCGCATGGTGGCTTGACAACGCTGGGAGCGAATATGTTTTCGATGGCGATTGTCGGCCCGTTTGCAGCGTATTTTATCTATCAATTGCTGTTGCGAACTGGTAGCCAGCGGGCGGCAATTTTTTGTGCGGCGGCTTTGGCAGATTTGCTGACTTATGTAACGACTTCGATTCAACTAGCGTTAGCTTTTCCGGCAGCAAGTGGCGGTTTTATGGCTTCGTTTCTCAAGTTTGCTGGCATCTTTGCTATCACTCAAGTACCCCTGGCTATCAGTGAGGGATTGCTGACTCTCTTGGTCTGGAATTGGCTGCATTCTTACGGGAAGCCGGAGTTGGAAACTTTGAAATTATTGAGACAGGAGTGAGGCGCCGTGAGTCAAAAAACTACAAAAAATCACCAATCTACTTCGCGGCAAAATTGGCTGTTGGCTGGCGCTGTGATTGTTCTGGCAGCGTTTCCTCTCGTTTTTGTGCGGGGTGAATACGGCGGTGCCGATGACCAAGCTAAGAAAGCAATTACGGAAATTCAACCGGGTTATAAACCTTGGTTCAATCACTTGTTTGAGCCGGCTAGCGGAGAAATTTCCAGTCTATTGTTTGCGTCTCAAGCGGCGATGGGGGCTGGCGTAGTTGGGTACGTCATTGGGTTGTATAAAGGCCGATCGCAATCTCGGCAGCAGTCTGATAATAAACCGTCGGAATGAACCATCAGATTGATAGTCTGGCTTATACCAATCGCTTGCGCGGGTTGCCGCCAAGTCACAAGTTATCCTTTGCGATCGCCCTTTTAATTCTGTCTCTAGTTTCTGGGGCGATCGTCCAATTGTCGATCGGCCTGTGGTTGGCCGTCTGGATCGTCGTCTATGCGGGTATTCCGGGGAAACTGTATTTGCGGTTGCTGTCGCTACCGTTGATGTTTTTGCTGACAAGTTTGCCTGCTTTGGCGCTGGGTGCGGTTGAGTTAAGTCAAATCCAGGAAATTCAGTGGGATATTTCGCAAGGTTGGGGCATTAGCATCGGCACTTTTTATCTGTATGTGAGCCGCACTGGAATATACCAAGTGAGCTTGCTATTTGCCCGCGCCTTCGCATCGACAAGCTGTATGTATTTCATCCTCTTGACGGTTCCATTTACCGAAATCTTGCAAATTCTCAGACAATTACGGTGTCCAGAGTTAGTCACAGAACTGCTATTACTAATGTATCGGTTTATTTTTAGCTTATTGGCGATCGCCGATGAACTTTGGATAGCACAAAACTCGCGCTGTGGCTACCGCACTTGGAAGCGGGGAATGCACAGTTTAAGCATTTTAATCGGGCAATTGCTTCAGCGAACTTTGGAAAACTACCGTCAAGTATCGCTGAGTTTAGCGTCGCGCGGCTTTAATGGAGAATTGCGAGTTTGGAATTCTTACCCTTACAAACCTTCGCGAAGATATACATTGGAAGCGGTGTTTGGTTGCACGGTTTTAACTTTGTTAAGCGCGGTATTTCAACATTAAATTACTCGTTCCCAGGCTCGGCCTATTAGTCCGCCAGGGGTTGAAACCCCTGGCTCAAAGCTAAAGTCCTCGCTATGAGGACTAATGAGTTCTGTCCAGAACTTACGGGGATCTAAAAACCCGGTTTCTGGGTCAATACTTATCGCAAAAGTGACGATTTTTGGAAGAAACGGGTTCTTTTTGCGTAAGTCCTACTTTCTTCAGTCCTCTTCAGAGGACTTTAGCTTTGAGACAGGGAATTCATTCCCTGTCGGACTATTGAACTACTCGATTGTCCGACTACGGGACTAAACCTATGACTTTTATGAACATAATTAATGAATTTAATGAATTGACCTTAAAAGAAACCTGTTGAATAATTGTAATCAACAGTTGTTCCGTACAAATTATATGATAAATCAACGACTTTTCAAGAAAATAGTTTTTTTCTTAATGACCTCCTTGACCGTCTTTCTAGTCACAGTCACTCATGCAGCCGCCCAACAACTACCGTTTTACTGGGATAACATCAACGTCACAATCGACGTTCAGACAAACGGAGATATGTTAGTTACTGAAACGCAAAAATATGTATTCACAGCAGCCTACAACAATGAACGATATCGCTATATTCCCTTAGATAAGGTCGATGAAATTAAAGATGTGACCGTTGCTGAAAATAATCACATAATTCCCAGTACCACGGGAACTGAAAACAATCAACTTTGGATTCGTTGGCAACATGAATTAAAGCCGCCAGACTCACATATTTTTGTCATCAAATATCGGGTAGTAGGTGGATTGCAGCTAGAAGGTGGAAATACTTTAGTTTATTGGAAAGCCATTGCAGCGGGTCGGAAAGCGCCGATTAATAGCGGAAAAGTTACGGTGCAATTACCAGAAGCTTTGTCAGGGAAAGTTCTCTCCTTTACGAATTTTGGTGCAGCAGCAGTTCCTCGTCAAGTAAATCCGAAAACATTTGAAATTGTGGCAAGTCAGCCTATTCCACCGGAACAAGAATTAGAAGTGCAAATCGCATTTCCCCAGGCGATTCTGAATATACCTCAAGCTGCTTGGCAACAAAGTGGTGGTCAATATCAATCTACTTCGGGAGGAGGAGACTCTTCCAGCGAACAGGGAGGAATTATTGCGCTAATGGTTTTTTTGTCAATCCCTCTTATAGGAATTATCAAATTCATTAAAGACCGATACTGTCCTGAGTGCAAAACGCTCAATGTCGAACAGACTCATCAAATTTTGATTTATGCAACTACTAGCAGTTCAGGAAAGCAGAAAGTTACCCACAATTGTCGAAACTGCTCTTACCATAAAGAGTACGAAGAAACAATTCCAGTAATTAGCAATGATAGTGGCGGCGGTGGTGGTGGCGGTGGCGGTGGCGGCGGTGGTGGCGGTGGCGGTGGCGGTGGTGGCGGTGGCGGTGGTTAATATCAAGGGGAGTTACGCATCACAAGCAAAGAAACCGGGTTTTTACTGAATCTGCGGGTTGTAACCAAGTATTCTCGCCAAAAACCCGGTTTCCGATCGCCCGCGCGTCCAGAAATATTGTTGATAATTCTCGTATTCTCGTTAGTTTAGCGGGCCGGATTTGAATAAGGGCGATCGCACTTCCTGCAACAGCTATTACAAATATGACTTTTATGAACTTAATTAATGAATTATATGAATTGACGTAAACAGTAATTGAATGAATAATAACAGTATCAAAATAAAGAGAAAAAATCATGTATCAAGATACTAACAAAAAAAACAGCCCACCGCCCATTGTTTTTATTATTGCCATCGGCTTAATTGGGTTTGGCGCATACAAGTTCCTTCCCGGTTTATTGAAAGCTAAAACTTCAAATACACCTACATCTACATCTACACCGACAACGATCGCACCCGGAGCGATCGCAAATCGCATCAGTTTGGGAAATCAGATATTGCTGACATCCTACGCAACACCTGACAAACAAGCAGGAGTTCAAGCTTTTGCTGAGGGAAATTACCAAGCGGCCGCCCAATATTTTCAGAAATCGCTGCAACAAAATCGCAACGACCCGGAAACCATTATCTATTTGAATAATGCCACCGCCAGCAATGGTTCTTCCTTGAAAATTGCTGTCAGCGTCCCCATTGGTAGCAACCCCAATGTTGCCCAAGAAATCCTCCGAGGTGTCGCCCAAGCTCAGGAGGAAATCAATAATAGCGGTGGCATAAACGGCGCAAAACTGCAAGTAGAAATTGTCAACGATGACAATAGTCCAGAAGTGGTCAGAGATGTTGCAAGGACATTGACAAAAGATTCGAGTATACTGGCAGTAATTGGACACAATGCTAGCAACGCATCTCTCGAAGCTGCTCCGATCTATCAGCAAGAAAAACTGGTAATGGTGACACCGACGAGCTTTGCCAATAATCTATCAGGATTTGGCAGCTACATCTTTCGGACAGTACCCAATATTAGCTTAATGGCAGCTCCCTTAGCAGAATATGCAGTCAAAACAGCAGGCAAAACTAATATTGCCATTTGTTATGACTCCCAAGCACCCGATAACATATCATTTAAAGATGAATTTGTGGCATCTCTTACTGCTGCTGGCGGCAAATTAGTTCCCACTGTTTGCGACTTTTCATTACCCTCTTTTAATCCCGAAAGTGCGATCGCCGATGCTGTCAGCAAAGGTGCACAAGGATTGATGGTAGCGCCCCACATCGATCGCATTGACCGTGCCATCTCTCTGGCTCGCATCAATCGAGGCAAATTGCCACTCTACGGCAGCACTACGCTCTACACCTTTCAAACTTTAAAAGACGGACAAAAAGACGTTGACGGGCTTGTTTTGCCCGTTCCCTGGCATCCTGACACTAATCCCGGTAGCCGTTTCCCAGAAAATGCCCGCCAGCGTTGGGGAGGCATTGTGAATTGGCGAACAGCAACGAGTTTTGACGCGACTCAAGCTGTCATCGCTGGCTTGCGGCAAAGCAATACGCGGGAAGGATTGCAACAAGCACTCAGAAATGCGAGTTTTTCGACAGCAGGATCGAGCGAGGATGTGAAGTTTTTGCCCACGGGCGATCGGGCTGGTAAGCCGATTTTAGTGCAAGTTAAACAAGGAGGAAGCACTGGCTATAACTTTGTCCCGCTGCGGTAAGTTTGTTAAGTGCGATCGCACGGGCGGGCTCTTCGGCCCAACCCCTACTCCCCATAAGAAAATTCAATCTTTGTGGAACAGGCATCTTGCCTGTTCTTGATGCCAAACTCACGCCCCACAATAAAATTCCCTCTTTGTGGAACAGGCATCTTGCCTGTTTCTTAGCATGATTAAATTCTCCTTTTCTGTTGAATTAGCAGAAGTTTTAAGATAAACTGAAATGAGTAGATTAAAGGAGAGCGTTGTGTATGATCGCGCAAGTTGAAACCAAAACCTACACCGCTGAGGAATATCTAGAATTAGAAATCAATTCTCATGATCGGCATGAATTTATCAATGGGGAGATTGTTCTGATGGCTGGCGGCACACCGGATCACAATGAAATTACGAGCATCTTAAATGCTATTTTGAGGGTGAGTCTTAAGGGTAAACCTTACAGTATTTTTGCATCGGATCAGCGGCTTTGGGTTCCGCAGCTTAATAATTATACTTACCCGGATGTGATGGTGGTAGCCCGCCCGATCGAGCTGCAATCTGGACGGACGGATACAATTACCAATCCGCTGCTAATTGCTGAGGTGCTGTCTAAAGGTACTAAAGCTTATGACCGCGATGAAAAGTTTGCTGCCTATCGCAGTATTCCTAGTTTTCAGGAGTATTTATTAATCGACCAGTATCGGCTACAGGTCGAGCAATATTCTAAAACTGAAGCGAATAAGTGGATTTTTTCGGAATATAGCTGTATGGGCGATCGGCTCAGTTTAACATCTGTTGCTGTGGAAATTTCGCTTGCCGATTTGTATGAAAATATTGAGTTGGGTGAATAGGCGGACGGTTTTTTGTCAAATTTTCCAAATAGTGGTAATATTCCCGTAGATCGATCGGCTCTGATGAAAAACACACATCAGACGCAAGGGGGAAAGTTCGGTGCGAATCCGGCGCTGTCCCGCAACTGTAATGAGATCGTTGCATCTCTGAGTCAGGATGCCCGCCGATTTGTTTACAATCATGTTTTTCATCTGCGAGGTATGGGTGATGGTGAGTTTATTATTTTTTTAATTATTGCATTGGGCTTTTTTAACCGCAGATATCAGCAGATAAACACAGATGAACGCTGATGTAATTCGATCTGTGCTCTGAAGCTTATATTATTTTAGTGGAAAAGAAATGCGAATTGAAGATAGTGTTTGGCAGGGTAGTTTTGGCTACTGGCAAAACTTGTTTATTCACCAGAATATTTTGTCGATCGGACATACTGCTTGGAATGGCTTTTTGCATCGAGGACGAGGCTTGGTTGCTTGCAAAATCAATACTCCCATTAACGGTTCTGTGAATTGGAGCGTAGATACTATAAAGTATGAGCTGCAATTTATTTCCGACTTGGAGGCAACCGTTTATTTGCAACAACGAGAAATAGAGGAAAACACTGTTTCAAATCTGCTCTCTATCATTGATAGCTACGAACCCAAGACAGCAATTATATTTTTGTCGATCGCCAACGGTCAGATTGATATCAATTTGTTGCAAAACTTGGCAATTTCTCCTGTTGAGTGCTATGAACAAGTATGCAAGCGCTGGGAAGAATTTCAACTCTGCCCGAAATCCTAAAACTTACTAAATTTTCCGAATGTCGCAGCCAAAATCCATCGAAATTTCCAAGGTGACTCGCTACCAAAATGCAGCGCTTAATTACTATTTGGGCCTGACAGATTCGCCCTACCTTCACTACGGCTATTGGGAAACTCTACCTGTGCCCGCTGATGAACTAACGATCGCACGATTGCGCCTCGCTCAGCAAGCTTATACTGTAAAACTGTTGGATGCTATCCCCAAGGGCACTCATACGATACTCGATGTGGGCTGCGGGATTGGCGGAAATGCGGCTTATTTGCTCGATCGAGGTTTTGCAGTCGAAGGGCTCGCACCCGATCCTTTCCAACAACAGCGCTTTCTTAAGTGTACGGGCGATCGGGCAATCTTCCACCTCACGAGGTTTGAAGACTTCAAAGCAACCCATTTCTACGATCTTATTCTCTTTAGCGAAAGTAGCCAGTATATGTCGGCTGTTGATATTGCTAACGGTGCCGCTAAAATCCTCAATCAGGGCGGTTACGTTTTGCTGGCTGATATGCTGCGATCTGATGCTAATTATAAAGAGGGAATGTTCTCTAATTGTCATGTTGTTACGGAACTTCATGCAGCCTTAAAGCAGGCTGGATTCACTTTAGTAAAAACAGAGGATATTTCCGCCCATATTTTGCCAACAATCGATTTGTATGTCGATACTTTCCGCCGATATGGACTAAATACAATGCTCTATGTTGCAGATTTAATTGCGATCGCAGTTCCGCCCGTCCACAAATTCCTGCGCTGGATATTTCGTCGCTGGTTCAAGAAGCTGGTGGTTGAAGGATTGGAGGCTGGCCAACTTTTTGAGAAACATCTCTGTTATGAAATGCAACTTTGGCAGTTGTCAAAATCCGATCGAGGCTGACACAAATACAAGGGAAATCGGTAATCGGTAATTGGTAATCATTCATCGGTAATCGGTAATTGGAGGCATAGCCTCCGGGTATTTATTCCCAGGCCGAGCCTGGGAACAAGGCTATAAAAAATAAAAAATAACGAATATGTCTGAATGGATTCTCGAATTCGCTGGCACTTCCTACTCCTATCCCTGCGGTTCGCGATCGGCAATTCATGATTTAAACCTCAAAGTCCCCGCTGGAAAACGCTGCGGGCTGATCGGTCAAAATGGCTGCGGCAAAACTACCTTTTTCCTGTTAGCAAATGGCTTATATCAACCGCAACAGGGAATCATTAGCTGGCAAGGTGAACCCTTTCGCTACGATCGCAAATCTTTGATGCAACTGCGCCAACAAATCGGACTCGTCTTTCAAAATCCCGAACATCAATTAGTAGCTTCGACGGTAGAAGAAGATATTTCCTATGGATTGTACAATTTAGGCTTGAGAGAATCCGAAATTGCTCAACAGGTGCAGCAGGCGATCGAGCAATTCGATCTAAGCGAACTCGCCCGCGAACCAATTCACAATCTCAGTTTGGGCCAGAAAAAGCGGGTTTCCATCGCCGATATCATGGTTCTGGAGCCCAAACTGCTGCTGTTAGATGAACCTACCGCCTATCTCGATCCGCGTCACACCCGACAACTGATCGGTTTACTTCAACAAATTCACAGCGCCGGAACCACTATCCTTTTAGCAAGTCACGACCTCGATTTCATCTACCGCTGGGCAGATTGGGTGTTTGTAATGGATCGAGGAAAATTGATTTTAGAAGGAACACCGGAAAGCGTTTTTGCTCAGCGGGATGTGTTGGAACAATTGCAGCTTGGCGTACCGCTGGCGATCGAGCTAATTGAGCAAATAAGGGCGATGTTTCCCACAGACGATCGCTCAAAAATCCCCGCTTTCGAGCAATGGCAACAACAAATTTTACAAGCACGTCGCCTGCTTTAACGGAACTTAGACAATTGATAATTGGCGTTGCTGATTCACTGTAGGAATTACCTTGTGGCTTGAAGTTACAAAACTCACCATACTTGGCTTATAGCAATTGCGAAATCTTGAATTCATACCTGTATCCAGCAACGCCGCCGGCGGGGGGGGGAAGTTCAGATTACACATTACCAATCATCAAAAATTGATTGAGGAAAAAGGCGATCGCCCCACTGCCAATGGGCACAGTCAGATTGTCAATTCCCAGCTTAGAAACCGACTCCAAAGTAGCAGCAACCAAAGCTACAACAGCCGACACCGCCCAAGTTTGCCAAACTGCGCCTTGAACCGCCAGCAAAATCAAACTGCTAACAGCAAAACTCACCAAATACATAGTTCCAGAACCTTCCCAACTCTTCTGCATTCCCCAAACTCGATAAATATGTTTGCCGTATTTCTGACCGATGACAGCAGCCAATCCGTCGCCCCAAGTCATCACTAAAATGCCCAACGCAGCGTATTCCTGACGTTGCAGCGGCCAAAACCAAGCTACGAGAACGCTGATACTAACAGCATAGAAAAAAGTCCCCCAACTCTTCCGATTGATACTGTTGAGACTGGGCAAAATCGGAACTTGATAAGAAATTAGGGCGATCGCGCCTGCTAAAATTCCCGCCGAAATCCCCACCCAACCGGGTATTTCCAGCCACCACGCCAGCAAAATCACATTTCCAGTACCCATGTGAACAACCTTCCGCGATACTTCAGGATCGACAGAAGTAAAGCGATTTAACCCCTCAGCTACCAGTAAAATCAAGCCCAGCCAGACTCCCACGAGGGAAATTTGCAGCCACACAGTCGGAATTTCAGAAAATATAGACACGATATTTAGGGAAAACTTAGTGGAATAGGCGGTTGAAACCGCGTCTTGTCAAACGAAGTCCGCCTGCGCGGACTAAAGAGAATCAATAATTATAACCCGCGTCAAACGTAATTTTAACCACCTATCTTGAACCCGCATCGGCGGGTTTTGTTTATGTAGACGGGGTTTCAACCGCCCGGTTTTCTATAAACACGATCTTAACCCGCGTCGGTTAGTTTTGTTGATATAGATAAGGTATAATTTAGTCGCTCTTCTTTAATCCTTTTTGAATAGAAGGTTATTTGGTCTGAGCAAATTAATTTTTTAAATTTTTGAAATTATCAGAGAATCTGACTGCTATGCAATATGTATTAATTATTCATGAAGTAGAAAAATATGAAGCTTGGAAAAAGGTATTTGATAATGCTGAAAGCATCCGAAAAGAAGCGGGCGAGCGTTCGTATCAAGTCTTGAAGTATGAAAATGAACCCAACAAAATTGTTCATTTCTCCGCGTGGACATCAATCGCAGATGCTAGGGCGTTTTTTGAGTCGCCTAGACTGGTTAAAATTAGAGAAGAAGCGGGAGTTAAAGCTCCTGAGTTTATCTATCTAGACCAATTAGAGTCAGGAGTATTGTGAAAGTAATCAGACTTGGCGGTTGAAACGGCCGGTTATTCTGTGGAAATCCTACGCCTTTACAACTCCCGTTTCAACAACTCCCGCACGAACTCAAACGCCCTTGGACGCAACTCGACGGGCAGCAACGACAATCCCAAACCCGCCCACATTTTCGCCGCAGAAACAGACTTTCCAGCCCGCACCATCAGGCGCCCTTTTGCAGTTTCACCCACCTCAATCAGCCGCAAACCTAGCGCTAATTGAGTTTCTGCAATCCTTTTGAGCCTGACTGTTTCCAACTTCTCCGACTCAAACTCGTAGCCCGTCAAATAGCGCAATTTATCACTTAAATACGGAATTGCCCGATCGACTCCTTGCTGTCCTGCATGAACTCGATACTCCATCAACAGCTCCGGCAAGTAATAGCACTTTTTGCCAGCAATCGCAAGTCTCACAAACAAATCGTTATCTTCGCAATTTTGCAAATTCGGCCGCAGAAATCCGACTTCTTCCAAGGCGCGGCGTCGAAACAAAGTCGCCCCTATTTGCAAACTTTGTCTGAGAAAAACAGCAGATAGCAAATCTTCCATAATTCCAGCCGATAACTCGGTGCGCCCCCACCGCTGCGAATTGAGTTTCGTCTGGTTTTCATCAATATAGTTGTTAATGTCGATCACCCAGTGATCGGTACTGACAAAATCGATGCTGGGGTCTTTATCTAAAATAGCAGATGTCCGCTCTAGAAATTGCGCGCTCAGGCGATCGTCATCGTCAAACTTGATAAAATATTTGCCCCTTGCTGCCGCAAAGCCCGATCGCATATTATTACTCTTGCCTATATTCTGCGGGTGGCGAATGTAGCGAATCCCGCGATGGCGTCCCGCCCCGCAAGCTACGACAAATTCCGACATCAACAGAGGAGTGCTGTCAGTGGAACCGTCATCACAGATAATTAATTCAAAATCTGTATAAGTTTGATCTAGCACGCTGGCGATCGCACAAGCCAGCAGATGCACTCGATTGTAAGTAGGAATGCAAACGCTAATTTTCGGCACTAACTTAGACAATTTTAGATTTTAGATTTTAGATTTTAGATTTTAGATTGCTAAAAAGTGACTAAGCTGTTGTGCATCTAATTTGACAGTCATTTTTTCTACACTTATTGTGGAAAGGGCCCCAGAACCCTGATCTGGATTCAATTTAAATGCGTAGCAGCTTATAATTTGGCATTAACACTTTTCAGGCCAGGAAAATTAATTTTAACTCAAACGAGCCGTACATTCAAGAATTAACTTTTGATTCACCAAAGCAAACGGTTGAATTTCCAAAGCGCGACGAAAAGCTTGAATAGCATTTAGGTATTCTCCCAAGGCAGCGTAGCACAAACCCAGACCGTGCAACGCCCCAAAATGCACCGGGTTCAGTTTGAGGACAATTTCGCAGTCGTCGATCGACTTTTTATAATTTCCTTGGGTATAGTGAAGTACGGCGCGTCGGTTCCAAGCTTCCGCAAAATCCGGCGCTTCCGCAATCAATTTCGTCAGCAAATCCAAAGCGTGGTGAACATCGCCTGCATCCAGCGAAACTTGCGATCGCCTGAGAATTTGCATCCCATAGTCACCTTTCTGGTTAAACCAAGTGTGCCAGAGTTCAGTAGTTGCCCGATCGCGCACGCTTTCGTCGGACTTTTTCAAGTCTTCCAGCAGCGCCTTAACAGATAATTCGTCCATAGGTGCGAAGATTGTTAAAAAGATTTTATCAATCAATTTTATCGCGCAAGCGGCAACTTTATTTATTTCACATCCCATGAAGATTTTGATGCTTTCCTCGACTTTTCCCTATCCGCCCAGCCGCGGAGGAACTCAGGTAAGGACGTTTAATTTATTACAATACTTGAGCCGGCGGCATGAGGTAATTCTCGGCACTGTACGATCGCCCGATGTCACCGACGCACAAATCGACGCATTGCGCCAGCAAGTCACAGAATTAGCAGTTTTTCCCAACCCGCAAGTACCCCCCCAACCCCCCCTTGCTAAGGGGGGGCTAAGACTCCACCAGGAGACTGAGGAAGGATTCTTACCTCCCCCCCTTGTTAAGGGGGGGACTGAGGGGGGGTTATTTCCTGCCCTTAACCAGGGGCTTGAGGAGGGCTTCTTGCCTCCCCCCCTTAACAAAGGGGGGACTGAGGGGGGGTTCTCTGAAATAATAGGAAAATTCCACAGATTCGGTCGATTTTTGCAGTCGGGAACACCTCCCAACGTACTCTCAAGCTACTCCCAAGCAATGCAGAATTGGGCAGACGAATTGGTAACAGCAGGCAAATGCGATGTTGTCACCTGCGAACACAGCGTTAACGAGATTTACGTGCGTCCAGAATGGCGGCAAAAACTGCTGACAGTGGCAAACATTCACAGTTCCGTTTGGGGAACTTGCAGGGAAATGTTAGCAACCGGCACCTCGGAAAAACCCCTGCGCGATCGACTAAATTTACCGCTACTCGCCCGCTACGAAAAACGCTACTGTTCCAAATTCTCCCGCATTGTTGCGACAACCTCCACAGACAGAGAGCAACTCCTAGAATTGCTGTCGCCTCCGGTTCGAGGGCGAGGAAAACAAGATTTTTTTGTACCTCCCATAGATGTAATTCCTAACGGCGTGGATTTAACTCAATTTCCGTACCGGTCGATCGATCCGGGAGGACACACCTTAATTTTTGCAGGCGCAATGAACAATTTGCCGAATATTGACGCGGCGCGGTTTCTGAGTTTGCAAATACTGCCGCCTTTGCAGCAGCGCTATCGGGATGCTACCCTCACCCTAGTAGGGGCTTCGCCAGTCCCGGAAGTGCTCGCCTTGGGGGAACTTCCCGGAATTCAAGTAGTAGGTCGGGTGCAAAGGGTGGCAGAATATTTGCATCAAGCTGCTGTTTGTGTGGTGCCGATGCGGATTGGTTTTGGGATTAAAAATAAAACTTTGGAGGCGATGGCTGCGGGAACTCCCGTGGTTGCTAGCGATCGAGGTTTGGAGGGTTTAGCCGTCGATGGCGGCCCACAACCGAGAAGGGCCTTGCGGGCGAACAAAGTTCAGGAGTATGTTGAGGCGATCGCCAGTTTGTTTGAAAATCAGCAGCTAAGACGGGAGCTCTCTGTCAACGCGCGATCGCTCGTTGAAAGCCAATACACCTGGGATATCATAGGTCGGCAGTACGATCGGCTATTGCAATTTTAAACTCTAAATTCTAAAATCTAAATTCTAAAATGGCATGATGGAACACAAAATTAACCCCTCAAAAAATCGAGCCAAACCCCCAGAAAATCGAAAAGTTGCTCCTCCTCCGACAAGACGGCGGCGCCAAACCCGACGCCCCAAAAATCTTCAAGAGTCCCAGCTTCTAATAGCTACTCCCCGAACTCGCGCCAGATATCCCTGGAAAAGACTGATAACTAATTTGACAGCCCTCAGCGTCTTGTGTGGCTGTGCAGCTTTGATGGGAGGCGGCGCTTGGCTGAGTTATCAGCTAATTGTCGATCCCAATGGCAACAGGTTGATCTCTGAGTTTGTACCGGAATGGTCGCGCCTGCCTACAGGTAGCAGAGATTCGATCCAAACTCTCGATCAAATCAAAGCCAGCGTCCGCAAATTGGGATTCGTAACCGGAGAACCCCTGCCACTTCCCGTCGATCGAGCCCGCGATAATTCTATTTCCGATTTGCTATTGCCGGTGATGGTAGAAAGAACTGTTAAGGCTTCTACTGTTTGCAAAAATCCTTGCCGTCAAATTGTCGAACTTCGGGTGTACAAGCGGGTGCAGCTTCCCGATCGCAGTTCCGATAAAGAGCAGTATTTTCAGTTAGCAAGTTCTGTGAATGTAGAAGGCCCTGCGGAATCTTTTGTCATTGCTTCTTTAGCTGACTCTACATCTGACAATCAAGCCTCGAATCAGTCGTTACCCCTAACAGAACTGCGCCGCTTTGACGGAAAGCCCCCCGCCTCCGGCATTTGGTTTAATGTCAGCGGTCAACTAATGCGGGGCGACAAGAAAATTCCCTACGGACAAGTCGTTCGCTACAACCCCAGCCAAAATCATTTAATGTCGCTGTTGGATTGGGCGAGTGCGGCCGGACAAGCGCCGAATTGGCAGCAAATTGTTAAGGGCGAAAACCCGCAGTTGGCGATCGACCAAACAGTTGGTTTAGAGCCGCAATTTACCCTTTATCAAATTGGCCCGCGCAAATTTTTGCCGAACCCAGTTCAGTTAACGGCGATTTCTTTAGAAGAATTTGCCTTCAATGACGAGACTTACAAAAATGGGCTGCGACTGGCGAAAAGCGGGCTGTGGTCTCCAGCATTAAATGTTATGCGTGTGGCGAAGGGGAAAGCTGGCAAAAATTGGCCTGCAGTCGCGCAAGCTCAGCTAGAAACGATCGAATTTCACGCTAAAATTACTCGGGCTCAGGCGATCGCATCTTGGGCCAGTCCCGGTCAACAAGTTCTCGCAGAATTGATCGACGGCCGCTGGACCGAAGCTTTGCAAGTATTTGAAGCCGATCCGAGTAACAGTCACGAAATAGCCACAACCCTCAAAAATGACAGCGGGCGGATCTGGAACCGCATAGACGCCGCCTTGAGAGTGAATGCCGCTGACGCCGATGTCAAGGCTTGGGGCGCCCTGATTGTAGCTTCTCAAGACGGAACTCGCGAGGCGATGAATTGGCTCGACCAGCAATCAGATACTGACAGCGAAACCAGAAGTCGAATTCGGAATTTGGTCAACAAACTTGAGGAAGCAGTTTCTCAGGCTGAAAATCTAGAAGACCACAAGAGTCAAATTATGGGTTCTGCTACTTTAATTAACAGTGTCAATCCCGCTGAGTGGCTGGAACCCGACCCAAAAAACGAGTTAAAATTGGCCGGAGAACAAGTTTGGTATCAGGTGCAGGTAGCGAGTTTTTACGACGGTAGCCGCTGGGTTAATTCGCCTTTTTCTGATGTAGAAGTGAGCTCTTTTCCTGCTACTCAAGTCAAGTGGCTGTGGGGGCGGCTGGGATTGCAGGCTGACCCCAAGATTAAGATTGAGGTAGCGATGGCTAACGGTCAACAAAGAGTTGCTGTGGGAACGGTGAAAGCAGTGCAGGTTCAAGATGGAAGTCTGCGCTTGCTGGCGGCGGTTGACAAGCGATCGTAATCTGACAGAAAGCCTTCGGCAGATAGAACAGTCCGGGAGGCACTCTTGATATTATGTCCGGTCGATTACCCATAATACGGTAGGGGCTCCCCTCACGAAAAATATCTGCCAATAATTGACAATCTCAAAAACCCGCCCTTTTAATCGCGGTCACTCGATCGGACATGATATGACACAAAGAAACCGGGGTTTTTTACCATTTCTGCCGATCGCAACAGAAGTATTCTCGTAAAAAAACCCGGCTTCCTTCCACCTGTACGTCCAAAACTAGGAAAAAGGAAAATTCTTTCTTTTGCCCCTCCCGCAACTACGAAAGCAGCGCAATCTCAAAACTCTTCCCCTTACTCCTCTCGAACTCGGACAACAATGCAGACAATAATTTTGTTAATTTAATTAATTAACACAACCTGTGCACAAAAAACCCAGAGATATCAAATCGCGCCCTTTTTAGAGAGTGCTGCAATCATCTGCCGTTTCACGGCCTTAGCCCAAAGCTCAAACTCCAAACTGTTGATATTCTGAATTTTCACTTCCTCAACAGGGTGAGTTGGGGCTTCTTTCTGTGCTGTAGTCTCCATTCTTTTTTCCTCGTCCAAGAATTGTTAGTAGTCGATCGCAAACGGTTAGGATCATACATCTATTTTATGAACTAACCGTTGGCAATTAATTACACTAAAGGCAGAGATTTTACCCATAAGATGCAGTAAATACATTGAGATAATGCAATTTACGAATTTAATGTAAAAAAAACCTACAACCCTTGCTATATATAGGCTTTTCCTGACATTAAAATTTTACAATTTACATTGTATGGCACTATCAAACCAATAGTTATGTTAGTAATTTTTTTTTAATGAATGTATTGACATATACAGCAGAAAATAATTTTATTGAATTCACATAGTGCCGTAAAGTCGATCGCCCGCATCTCCCAGTCCAGGTACAATATAGCCGTGCTCGTCCAAACACTCGTCAACAGCCGCCGTATAAATCTGCACGTCAGGGTGTTGTTCGTGAAAGTGCCCCACTCCCTCCGGTGCCGCCAGCAAGCACAAAAATTTAATAGACTTCGGATTAACTTCTTTCAGCCTATCCACTGCCGCCACTGCTGAATTACCAGTAGCCAGCATCGGATCGACGATTAAAACATCTCGCTGTTCGATATCCTGGGGAACTTTGAAATAATATTCGATCGCCATCCGAGTTGTCGGATCGCGGTACAAACCAATATGTCCTACCCTCGCAGACGGAATCAGCTCTAAAATACTATCTAACAATCCCTGACCGGCGCGCATAATCGAAATAATAACAATTTTCTTTTCTGCAGCCAGCACCGGTGCATTCATTTTGGCGATCGGCGTTTCTATTTGTTCGTATTTTAGCGGCAAATCTCGCGTCACTTCATAGGCTAGCAGCATTCCAATCTCTTTCAGCAGTTGGCGAAATTTCGCCGTGCTCGTTTGAGTTTGCCGCATGAGAGTTAACTTATGCTGTATCAAAGGATGGTCGATGACAGTAACTTTAGCACTCATTTTTTTGAATAATTAATTTGCTTTATTCTAACTTATCAGCCATCGAGGCATTCTTGACGCAAAAAAACCCGGTTTCTGCGGCCCCTGCGTCCGGGACTACTTATATCAAACCCCTATTGAAAACACCAATATCGCCCGAATAAAATTGCTCCGACAATTGCCTTTCATCCGCCCAGAGCGACACTAAGGATCGCGAATTAAATAACTTACAATTTTAATTGTTATTGTGGGATGGGCGTCCCGCCCGTCCTTTTTGGA
>NZ_JAUBTI010000036.1:0-59867 GCF_036702415.1 Microcoleus sp. D3_18a_C4
GTATTGTACAATACGCGAGCGGGGACGCTCGCACTACAATAAAAAAAATGCTTTTTACAAAACTGAGATGCTCCCGGAAATTGGGGGAATGTGCGATTATTCTGGTGCCCCACAAGCACCAGAATAATTGCTGTTTTTTTTTGATAAATTTTTCGGAATTCGTGCTGCCTAATTTTGTTTTCTAACTTTGGTGGAAATTACCAATTATGAATTATTAATTACTAATTATCAGTTATCAGAAAAGATCGATCGCCAAAAAACTGTTAACTTTCCTTACAATTTCGAGAACAGCGTGCAGTCTCGATGATACGATGCCGTAAAAATCCTTTGGATATATCTATGGCCGAACAACTTACTGGACAACCCCCAATCTTCGGCGGCAGCACAGGCGGCTTGCTGACCAAGGCGCTAGTTGAAGAGAAGTACGCTATCACTTGGACTAGCCCCAAGGAGCAGGTGTTTGAAATGCCTACGGGTGGCGCTGCGATTATGCGTCAAGGCGACAACTTGCTGCATCTGCCCCGGAAGGAGCAGTGCATCGCTTTGGGCGGCCAGCAACTGCGGGCTAAATTCAAAATCACCAACTACAAAATTTACCGCGTGTTTCCAGACGGTACTACTGAGTACCTGCATCCCAAGGATGGCGTGTTCCCTGAGAAGGTGAACGAAGGTCGTCCCTACAACGGTAAGATTGACCGCAATATTGGCAGCAATCCAAATCCGGCTACGCTCAAGTTCACAGGTAAGAAGACTTTCGATCCTTAGACAATGAGTTCATGGCTGAGCAAAACATAGGTAATATTTCCTGTAAGGCTCAGCTTGTAAACTTGTTTTTGCAGTAGTATTCGGGCGCGGGAGGCTAAGCCCGCAGCGCCAGAATACTACTGCAAACTTCAAATCTTATTAAAAATTAATAATTAAATTAAGAATGAATCTCGTAATCAGGCGATCGACTCATCAGGATATTGATGTTTGCGCCCGCATTAATTATGAAGCTTTTAAATGTATTTCCGATCGCCATCAATTCCCTACAGATTTTCCGACGCTGGAGTTTTCCACTGAAATTATTGGTCTTCTGATCGAAAGTCCGGTATTTTTTGGCATAGTAGCCGAGAACTCCGGTGCGGTTGTCGGCTGCGGGTTTATGGACGAACGCAACCCGATTCGCGGTATCGGGCCCGTCAGTGTCGATCGAACTTTTCAAGGCCGCGGCGCGGGACGCGAAATCATGAAAGCTTTGCTGGAACGCGGACAGGACGCTGTGGGCATCCGTTTGGTTCAGGAATCTTTTAATATGGCGTCGCTGTCGCTGTACGCTTCTTTGGGTTTTGAGGTGAAGGAACCTTTCGTGTTAATGGAAGGGAAGTTTCGCAGCCAGCCTCCGCATGGGTTTGAGGTGCGGCCGCTGGCTAGTGAGGATGTTGGTGAATGTGCCGCTTTGTGCGAAAAACTGTGCGGGTGCGATCGAACTTGGGAGATTGAAGACGCCCTGAATTTGTTTTCTCCTTGGGTTGCTTGCAAAGAAGGTCGGATTGTGGCTTATACTTGTGCGGTGTCGGCTTTGAGCCACAGCGTCGCAGAAACTGAAGCCGATATGCAGGCTTTACTGTTGGGGGCTGCTGCGTCGAACTCCGAAGCACAGGTTTCTTTTCACTTGCCGGTGCGTTACGCAAGTTTGTTTCGCTGGTGCTTGCAAGAGGGGCTGCGCGCCCTCAAGCCGATGGCGGTGATGGCAGTTGGCGAGTATCAGTCGCCGGAGGGATGTTGCTTTCCGTCTTTTGTCTATTGATCCCAAGACGGTTAGGACGCTTTTAATCGCTGAAATCCTAGGATTGCATTTTCCTTCTTCCTGACATCCGTTACATCCGTTACATCCGTTACAGAATCCGTTGCCGAACTTCCTTATTCCTTCTGATATATATGATATTCCCCGATTTCTCACAATTTTCGGAACTGGCGAAACAAGGCAATTTTGTACCCGTGTATCAAGAATGGGTTGCTGATTTGGATACGCCGGTGTCTGCGTGGTATCGGGTTTGTGCGGGTCAACCTTACAGTTTTCTGCTGGAGTCGGTGGAAGGTGGGGAAAAACTTGGGCGTTATAGTTTCTTAGGGTGCGATCCGTTGTGGATTTTGGAGGCAAGGGGATCTCGCACAACTCAAGTTTACCGCGACGGTTCCGAAAAAGTATTTACGGGCGATCCGTTTGTAGCTTTAACTGAATGTTTGGAGTCTTATCAACCGGTGAAATTGCCGCAGTTACCGGCGGGAATTGGCGGGCTATTCGGTTTTTGGGGTTACGAGTTAATTAAGTGGATAGAACCGCGAGTTCCCGTGCATCCAGCAAGCGAGAATGATTTGCCGGATGGATTGTGGATGCAGGTGGATAATTTGCTGATTTTCGACCAGGTGAAGCGGAAAATTTGGGCCGTCGCCTATGCGGATTTGCGCGAGGTTGGCGTTGATTTGGCCGATGCTTATCAGCAAGCGTGCGATCGCGTTGGCAAGTTAGTTGAGAAGCTGCAATCGCCGCTTTCCCGGCAATCTACTCTCATAGAATGGACACCTCCCAGTCACGGGCAAGATGCCCGTTCCACAAGAGATAAGGACGGGCAAGATGCCCGTTCCACAAGAGATAAGGACGGGCAAGATGCCCGTTCCACAACGGGAAATACAGAATTGGCTTACACTAGCAATATTACCCGTGAAAAGTATTGTGCCAATGTCTTAAAAGCTAAGGATTATATCAAAGCCGGAGATATTTTTCAAGTAGTTATTTCGCAGCGACTAGAGGCTGAATACAGTGGCGATTCTTTTGCACTTTACCGTTCTTTGCGTCTCATAAATCCTTCTCCGTACATGGCTTATTTTCATTTCAGAGATTGGCAGATTATCGGTTCGAGTCCCGAAATTATGGTGAAGGCGGAAAACACTGCTGATGGCAAAAAGATAGCAACTTTGCGGCCAATCGCCGGCACTCGCCGCCGGGGTAAAACTCCTCAAGAAGATGATGCTTTGGCTGCTGAATTGCTGCAAGATCCGAAAGAAATTGCGGAACACGTTATGTTAGTTGATTTGGGCAGGAACGATTTAGGCAGAGTTTGCCGAAACGGTACTGTAAAAGTTGACGAATTAATGGAAATTGAGCGTTATTCTCACGTCATGCACATTGTGAGCAATGTGGTGGGAGAATTGGCCCAGGATAAGACAGCTTGGGATTTGTTGAAAGCGGGTTTTCCTGCGGGTACGGTTAGCGGTGCTCCGAAGATTCGGGCGATGGAGATTGTGCACGAGTTGGAAGGTTGTCGCCGGGGGCCGTATTCTGGGGTTTACGGGTATTATGATTTTGAGGGGCAGTTGAATAGTGCGATCGCAATTCGGACTATGGTTGTTCGTTCTCAAGGAGGCGATAAACATTCGGTTTCTGTGCAAGCAGGTGCTGGTTTGGTGGCTGATTCTAACCCGGATATGGAGTACGAAGAAACGCTCAATAAAGCCAGGGGAATGTTGGAGGCAATTCGCTGTTTGAAGTAGCTCGCACCGACGGTTGAAACCGCGTTTACACACAAAACGCACTCCAAACGGGTTGAAGAGTCGATCGCATAACAAAATGTATAATAAAAAGATGGATTGAAACCAGGCTAAAAAAATGAAAGTAACACAGGCTACAGCATTGGTAAAATACGTTGCTGATGCAAATGGGAATAAAACTGATGTGCTTGTCCCGCTAGAAGTTTGGGAGGCTTTGCTAGCTTCTTGGAAAGAAATGATCGATAGATTGGAAGATCGAGAAGATATTGGGATTTTCCAAGAGTGGATGCAACAGCGGGATGCCGGTCAGGTGGAAACTATTTCTTTGGAAGATTTGGAGCAGGAATTGATCGCAGATGGCCTTGTATAGAGTTGAAGTAATTAGCTCGGCACGTCTAGAAATTCGCGCTCTACCGGGTAATATGCGACAGCGAGTGCTCGGACTTCTGAAAGCACTATCCTCACAACCCCGACCCGACAGCACCAAGCAGATGGATACATTAAACTTGGGTGGTGAATTGCCTTCAAGTATCGGGCTATATCGCATTAGGGTAGAATCTTGGCGAGTTGTGTATGTAGTGGAAGAAGATTTACAGTTACTGACTGTGTTAACTGTTAGAAAACGGCCTCCTTATCAGTATGAAAATTTGCGTCAATTGTTGTCGGAAGCGATCGCGAATGAGGGTGAATGATCGTCTAAATTGGCGGTTTCAACCGCGCCTGCACAAACACTGACGCGCACAAAAAGGGTTGAAGACACCCCCCCGCTAAGTCCCTCTAATCCCAGGAAATGCAGGCTGCCCGATGTAAAATATCACTTGTCGATCGACTTTTACCCGAAACATAATTATGAATTTTTATATAGTTGACGTGTTTGCCGAGTCAAAATATGCTGGCAACCAGCTAGCTGTATTTTGCGGTGCAGGAGTTGCCGAACTATCTGAAGCCCAAATGCTACAGATAGCCAGAGAAATTAATTATTCAGAAACTACGTTTATTCGATCGCCCGATCCGCGAGATGGCGGCTATGACGTGCGGATATTCACGCCCAAGAAGGAATTGCCCTTTGCGGGTCATCCGACTTTGGGCACTGCGTTTGTGTTGCAGCAAGAGATTATTCGCGAAAAGGTCGATCGAGTAATTCTCAATCTAGCCGTCGGTCAAATTCCAGTTACTTTTAATTATCACAATGAATCGGCAGATATTTTGTGGATGCGACAAAACCCGCCTAGTTTTGGTCAAGTTTTATCAGCCGAAAGTCTGGCAAATGTCCTGAATTTAGAACCAGATGAAATTGATGCAAACTTCCCAATTCAAGAAGTTTCGACCGGAGTGCCGTTTATAATTGTCCCATTAAAAACTCTCGCATCGCTCAAAAAAGCTCAAGTCAACTTAGATAAATACTTTGAGCTAGTTGATACAATGGAAGCAAAAGAAATTTTGATATTTTGCCCAGAAACCTACAGCGACCTTAATGATTTAAGCGTGCGAGTTTTTGCCCATTCATTAGGAATTCCAGAAGATCCGGCGACTGGCAGTGCTAACGGCTGTTTGGCTGGATATTTGGTAGAATACGCTTATTATGGGGAAACAAAGATTGATGTCAGAGTAGAGCAGGGTTATGAAATCGATCGACCTTCTTTGCTGTTGTTACAAGCCGCCCAAAATGAAGGGGAAATAGCAGTTTTGGTTGGTGGTAAGGTGGTGATGGTTGCTAAGGGAGAATTTGTGTAGAATATTTAATGGGAAATTTTTAACCGCAGATACACGCAGATATACGCAGATATGTACAGCTAGATTTATTACAATTTTGCTAATAGCGATCGCAGCACTTTGTCTGGTTCTCGCCGTCGCAGCGCGGGAAAACCAGCCATCTGCGGCCTGAAGCAATTCTGTCTGAGTTTAAACAAAGCGCTTTTTTCGGAAAATTTGCAATTGAGTGCGATCGATCTCAACGACTACTGGCCGCCGTTTGTTGAGGACGATCGCATTGTGTCTGTTTACCAAAAGCAACTGAGCCAATACTACCACCAGGGCTCGTCTTTTCTGAAACTTGCCTTCAAAACGCGCCATTCGGACGATCGCCTCTTCGAGTTTATAACAACAGTTGTTGCCTTTGGGGGAAATCACAAAAATCGTTCCCGGTATGTAATCCCCTTCATTTGCCCAGAAAGCATACCTTTCGCCTAAAGTAAAGTAGTGAAAAACATTCTTAGCCGTAGAAGTTTTAGCTAACTTTTCCGAAACGCCCAAAGAATTAAAAATTACAGTGGATCGAATATAATCCGGGTATTTTGCGGCTATTTGCTGAGCAACTTTGCCGCCCAAACTTTCTCCGATGACATCCGGCGGATTCCCGCTGTGAAATTGCTGCTTTATCCAATCAATAGCACCCACAGTTTGCGCCGATTTTAACTGGCGTTCTAGTTTTGCCATAAATACATCGGGCGTATCTTCCAAAACGCGCTCGAAAGGATACCAAGAACCGTAGCCACGAATCACTAAAACAGGTGGGTTATTGCCAGAAATGGGAACGCGACTTTCAGCATAAAAACCCGTGCGAGAGTCTTCAAACACTTTTTCTATGATATAATTTCCCTCAATAACTTGCCCTTCCCCGTGCCGAATGTAAATTGAAGGATTATTGGGTTTAAAAGTATCGTGCAGTTGGGGTTTGGCAAACTTTTCATACAGAGAGTCTAGCAAGTGCCTCCCCGTTTTGCCATCGACAAAATCTGATTTTGTTATTTTCATCCCAAATCTCATTTTTAACTGCTTGTGGGGGGAAAACCCGGTATTTTTGCAAAATACCTTTACCCAGATTTGGTAGGGGCGGGTTCACCAACCATATCTAACGATGACCGACAATCTAGATAAACCCGCCCCCCACCACCGATAACCTAGGTCAACCAGAAATTTGCATCGCATCGAAAAATGTACATGATGATTTATGGTTCGGTTTGGGCGGGTTTTCGAGATTGTTTGTTTCAGGCAATTATTGTTGGTAAAACCCGCCCCTACAAGCACCCGGTACATGATGATTTATGCTTGGGTTGGGGCGGGTTTTATAGATTGTCAATTATTAGGAAATATTGTATCTGAAACCCGCCCCTAGCAAATCACTTTTACAAAACTCGCAACGTGCTAGCAACACTATCGACTGCTTCCATCGCGCGAATTTCATCGAGTGCTTGTTGAAAATTCCCTTCCCTAACATCGTGAGTCACGACAACAATTTCTGCTAAATCGCCGTGAATTCCCGTCTGCACAACAGATTCTAAACTAACTTTGTGATTGCCGAAACAAGTGCCGAGTTGGCCAATTACTCCCGGAGTATCGCGCGTCAGGAAACGGGCGTAAAAGCGAGTAACAAGTTCCTGCATCGGAGCAATTTTGCAGTAGTGTTGGTGACTGCAACTCAGCAAAGGATGGGGAATCGGAACAGTTTCGGTTTTCAGGATGGCCGCGACATTCATGATGTCGGATACTACGGCGCTAGCTGTTGGGCCTGCACCGGCGCCGCGCCCGTACAGCATCAATTGCCCGATCGGCTCTCCTTCGACTAAAATTGCATTGTAAACCCCGTTAACACTCGCCAGCGGATGAGTTTTCGGCACAAAAGTAGGATGCACTCGAATTGACAGCAGTTCGCTTTCTCCCTCCGCTTGCTTGCCATTGTAGGGGGTTGTTTCTTGAGCAATAGCCAACAATTTGATCGCAAATCCCAGCTTGTCGGCGTAGTCAATATCCGCCGCACTAACTTTTCTGATACCTTCGCAGTGAACATCTGCTAATTTGATGCGTCCGCCAAAAGCTAGCGAGGCTAAAATAGCAATTTTATCGGCAGCATCTAATCCATCTACATCTGCTGTGGGGTCAGCTTCAGCATAACCTAATTGCTGAGCGTCGGCGAGCACTTCAGCAAAGTCTGCACCTTCTGTTTGCATCCGCGTCAGGATGTAATTAGTTGTGCCGTTGACGATGCCGGTGACAGTTTGAATGCGGTTTGCACCTAAAGATTGTTTGAGGCTTTGAATGACTGGAATGCCGCCGCCGACAGCAGCTTCTAGCATTACGTAAACGCCTTTTTTGTTGGCGGCCTCGAAGATTTCATTCCCGTAGCGGGCGATAACTGCTTTGTTGGCAGTGACGACGTGCTTGCCGCTGGCAATAGCTTGCAGAATGAGCGATCGCGCTGGTTCCAATCCGCCAATCAGTTCTACTACAATATCAATTTCCGGGTCAGTTGCGATCGCTTCTAGGTCAGTTGTCAGCACATTTTCTGGCAATTGTAAAGACCGAGTTCGAGAAATATCGCGCACTCCCACCCGATAGATTTCCAATTCCTGCAACAGCGGATGGCGGCCATCTGGGGAGAGCAAAATCTCTGCTGTTCCCGCGCCAACTGTACCCAAACCTAACAAACCAATTTTGAAAGCCACGACTTTGACCCGTAGAAACTCAATTAACCTACAATCATTGTATGCTAATCAAGCAATTTGTCATTTAAGTAAGCTCAATATCCAGATCCCCGACTTCTTTAATAAGTCGGGGATCTAATTTGAGATGACAATTCACAGTTCTGAATCCATGTCTACCCCCATTTCTCGGAGTCGCTGGGCCAATCTTTCGGCCCGCTGGCGTTCTGCATTAACTTGCTGTTCTAGCTGCTGATTTTGCTGTTCTAGTTCCTGATTTTGCTGTTCTAGCTGCTGTCGCTGTGCTTCTTCTTCTCGAATTAAATCTTCTACTAGCGGCGGACATAGCACTTGATTCACCGATAGAATAAATTCAGCGAACTGTACAGACTGAACTTGCTGTCCCGGCAAAAATTCCTGCTGAGAGTAACTACCTTCATTTTCGGGACGGCTACACACTCGTATTTTTAGTAAATTGGGGTCTACAATCCAATATTCAGGAATATCAATCAAGTCATATTCTGCCCGTTTACGGATGTAGTCGTCCCGCCAATTTTGACTGGTAACTTCGATAACTAACAGCGGTTTTTCTTCAAATTCCAGCACTGCAGAACCAGGTTGCGCGCCGACTTGTTCCCACAGACTCTGAGTGCAAATCACCACATCAGGAACCCGACAAGAGTTTTCCTCAGTTCGGACGGCGGCAGTCACAATTGCAACTATCGGTAGGTTGTGTGCTGCAAAGAAGCGCCGGAACTGATAAACTAAAAATTCACAAATTTTGATATGTATTGCTGTAGGTGTTGGCATTTCAATCAGATTGCCCCGATATAATTCATAACAAACACCTGATTCTCCCTGATAGTTCAGATATTCTTCAAAGGTGAGTTTTTGGGTAGAAGTTATAACCATGTCAGTTATCTCCCTTTTTCGGTGAGCTTACTGTATATTTTACACTTGTATTGGGTGAACCAGCCCCTCCAGCCTCAAAACTGTTTCAAAAATTGTAGGGCGAGCCCAGCCCACCCTACAAATCAGATTAAATCAGGTAACACATTAATAAGTTTCAACGTGCCAACGGTGCTCTTTCTTCAACTGTTTCTGATAGCCAGCCCAGTCAACACCGTGCTTGCCAGCCGCCGCCGACATTCCCTCATCAATTCCGCCTTCCATACCCTTCAAACCGCAGATATAAGTGTGAGTATTTGGCTTTTGAACCAATTCCCACAATTGGTCTGCGTTCTCTTGAATCCGGTTTTGAATGTACATCTTGCCGCCGTCAACATTCTTTTGCTCGCGGCTGATGGCATAAGTCAAGCGGAAATTATCGGGGAACTCGCGCTGCAATTGCTCCAACTCTTCCTTATAAAGAATGTTGGGAGTGTAAGCAACTCCAAAGAACAACCAAGCTAAACCTCTGAATTTGTAATCGGGGTTGTTTTCTTTAAACATCCGCCACAAATAAGCCCGGAAAGGAGCAATACCTGTACCGGTACCCATCATAATAATGGTGGCTTCTTCGTCGTCGGGCAACAGCATTTCCTTGCCTACGGGGCCGGTGATTTTGACATCATCCCCCGGTTGCAAACCGGTGAGAAAAGTTGAACAAACGCCGAACACTTGTTCGCCAGTCTCTGGGCTTTTGTACTCTAGGCGGCGCACGCACAGCGAGACTGTTTTGTCGTCGAGGTGGTCGCCGTGACGGGTGGAGGCGATCGAGTAAAGCCGAATTTTGTGAGGTTTGCCGTTTTTATCCGTGCCATCAGGAATAATCCCGATACTTTGACCTTCGAGATAGTGCAAATTGCCTCCAGAAATGTCGAAGGTGACGTGGCGAACTGTGCCGTCGCCGCCTTCTCTGACTAATTCTTCTGTAGAAATGCACTTACCAATATAGGGATTGGCCGGTTTGTAGAGGTTAACAGGAACCTGAACTTTTTCCTTGGCTTGAGTCATGGGCTTAGTTTCTTCTCCAGATTTCTGACTCTGTAGCCCTGCTTCTGGTGCGACTTTGCCATTTGTTTCGGGAGCGCTGTTTGAGGGGCGGATGCTGACAATTCTTCCACCCATCCGAGCAATCCGGCGCATTTCCTGATTCATGCGATCGTAGGGCACGGAGATAAATACGCTGCCGCTACGGCGAATCGGGTTACTTAGTTGGTCAGTTGCTTGGCTCTGACGCATACCCTCCACTTCGTAAACAAAGATGCGGCTGCCTGATTCTGAGTTGGCCGCCACACCAGATATGCTTGGGCTGTACATTTGTTGCTTGTCCTTCACGATACAGAGTTATAAAGAAAGAGAATGTGACGTTAGACTCAATTTACTTTTTTCTTAAGGCCATCGGGACTAATTGGCCCTGCCAATTTTTGGGCCTCGCCACGCCGGCGGGAGTGTTGAAGTTGCGATCGCTCGCGTATCACATCCCTACTAGCCGAACGCCGCGCTCACCGAGCCCGCTTTGCGTTCGGCTGTTGACCTATAGCTATTGTTGTCTGCGTACTGCCAATATTTTACCCGATCGGGGGATCTGCCCCGATAAGTCATTGTGATTGCCGATCGGTGATGGAGTGTGGCATCGGGCAACAAATAGCTCCTATTGACCGAAAGCAGCCAGGTACAAGATCCTGGATTTATGACTCCCAGGCTGACTGACGGGTCAATTCTACAATCTAAAATCTAAAATCTAAAATCTAAAATCTATCGACGTTGAGCTTGTAGTGGGCGATCGCATTCTGGTAAGATCAACTACTAAAGTTAGTGTTAATAGATATGACGATCTTAGGCCCCAAGCAATCCCAAATGCCTTGTGCGATGGGATAGGGAGCTGCGTAGTTCAGCCCAGGCGGGTCAATCCGCTCGAAGTAAAAAAGAAAGGGGAGGGATTCACGCCTCCCATGTCATACATAAATGACTATACTTTTACAAGCTATTAATTACTTGCCTTGAAGATTGCTTGGGTCTGCCCGGGCAGGCAGTCAACTCACTGCTGTATGCTGGTGAGAACTCGATCGTCTCGGGGTAGCAAAGCAGCGCAAAGCCTGCTTGCCGCTACCTGCGGGCTGAAATTTTGTGGAATCTAGACTTGAGTTAGTTAGTAAACAGTGATTTTGTTAGAGGGAAACTATGACAAGTAAGCCGGATCGCGTGGTTTTAATTGGCGTTGCCGGAGATTCCGGATGCGGAAAATCTACTTTTTTACGCCGATTGACAGATTTGTTCGGGGAAGATTTCGTTACTGTAATCTGCCTTGACGACTATCACAGTCTCGATCGCAAGCAGCGCAAGGAAACAGGAATTACAGCCCTTGACCCCAGAGCCAACAATTTTGACCTGATGGCTGAGCAAATGAAGGCGCTCAAAGAAGGTCACGCGATCGACAAGCCGATTTACAACCACGAAACCGGTATGATCGACCCCCCCGAAAGGGTAGAGCCGAATCACGTGATTGTGATTGAGGGGCTGCATCCCCTGTACGACGAGCGAGTTCGATCGCTCATCGACTTCAGCGTCTACCTCGACATCAGCGACGAGGTAAAAATTGCTTGGAAAATCCAGCGCGACATGGCGGAACGGGGCCACCGTTACGAAGACGTGCTGTTTGCGATCAATGCTCGCAAACCGGATTTTACCGCCTACATCGACCCGCAAAAGCAATATGCTGATGTGGTAATTCAAGTGTTGCCGACCAACTTGATCAAAGATGACAAAGAGCGGAAGGTTCTGCGCGTGCAGATGATCCAGCGCGAAGGCATCGCCAATTTTGAGCCTGCGTATTTGTTTGACGAAGGTTCAACAATTAACTGGGTTCCTTGCGGCCGCAAGCTGACTTGTTCCTATCCCGGAATTAAGATGTACTACGGGCCCGATGCTTTCTACGGTCACGAAGTCTCGATTTTGGAAGTAGATGGTCAATTCGAGAATCTCGAAGAAGTTATTTACATCGAAAGCCATTTGAGCAAGACTTCTACGAAGTATGAAGGCGAGTTAACTCACCTGTTGCTCCAGCACCGCGAATATCCCGGTTCCAACAATGGAACCGGTTTGTTCCAAGTGTTAGTGGGATTGAAAATGCGGGCGACTTACGAGAAGTTGACCGCAAAAGAAGCGAAAGTGGCTATGAGTGTTTAGAACGCAGACATGAAAGATTTGAGAGGCGCAATTGCGCCTCTTTTTTTTTGTGGATGAAATGAACAATCTTTATTATTTAGTCAGCTTGAAGTGGACTCAGTAGATTGAGCTGGCTGTGTATTCTGCTCCCTTGACTGTTTCTCATCAGGTTTTTGGATTTGCTTGAGATGAATCTCATTCACCCGATCGATAAAATTTTCTATTGCCATTTTTGCCTTTTGTTGGAGTTGGGTTTCGTCGGCTATATCGTAGCAACGATAAGCTGGTGTCACTCCTAAGATAAATTTCTCCTGTTCGGCTTCTAATAATTCAACAGTTGTGTTAGCCGAAATCCAATTCTCCTGAAACGGAAAGGAAGTAACTATACTGGCAACTATCGAGGCAATAGCTGGACAAAGTACAGGCAACCATTTAAGCCAAGCTTGACCGGCTTCCAATTTATCTACCAAAACTAAAATCGGTGTAACTCCAGATAAAATAACAGTTGCCAATTGGAAAGTGTAGTAAATATTTCTAGCAGTTTCTCGCGTTTTTTTATAGTCTTCTATCAAATCCCGACAATAGATTAAAGCTTTTTCCCTTGCACGATTTATTGGTTGATTATCCACAGAATTATTCAAATTCAATAAAGCGGTATACAATTCAGCTTTTTGTCCGACCTCTAACTGATTAGCTATCTGCTTATAGTTCTGAAACAATTGTTTATTGGTGAAAAACAGAAAAATAAAGACAGAAAGAGAAACAGCTATACAAATAAAGATCGATTGATTGTCTCGAAAAACAAAGCTAAGGAGGCAGACACAAACAAAAGCAGCCAGGGATAAATACTGACTAATCTGTAGGAAAGATAACATTTGTGGACTTGATGAATAGGAGAATTTTTCAACAAAACTGGAAACATCAGCCGGATTTTTTCGCTCAGAAGTAGTGATTTCAGAAGTATTCATTGTCTTGTAGTAAATTTGGCTATCGGATACAAGTTTAGCATATTAGACATCTCCAATAACTCTTGTGGGGCAGGCCTCTTGCCTATTTTTCACAGGCTTTTCTGGAGAGGTCTAATACACTCAGTGCAAGTATTATTGAGTATTCATTGCAACTGCTTATAGTTGGAGCCGGCGCTGGGATCTAACCAACCAGGTTGCCATTCCTTGTAAGTAAGCCACCCCTTACCTTCAACATTCACCTCAAGGCGCAACCACGCTACCTGCCACGCTGGCGCGACATCCCATAAATATTTTTCTAGCCTAAGTTCGATAGGAATCATATATATATTCTCTACTCTTAAATTCCCATCATTTGTATCAAAAGGGCCGTAAGTATCTGTCTGATTGGCTTCAAAATCGTTGTATAACGGCTTGTCTAGCTCCCACCACTGTCCATTATTCAGCCTAAAGTAAACGTTGGAATCAGTGCCAGCACCCGATTCTCCGCCTGTGCGGATAGTCACTTTAACTTGGCTGATTTTGGCATTGCGATCTAGAGTATGTTGACCACTGAACCATTTGACCACTATCGGACTTGACCATGTTAATGTCGGATCTGGATTAGGAGATTTGGGCAACTTTTGGCAAATAAAAGCGATTATTTGCATACCCTCAATCTGGATTGAATTGGAACCAGATACGGTAGCATCCTGTAGAGATAACGGTCCAAAATCTCTCAGCTTACCAGATTGAATGTTCCCCAGAAGTTGTCCTGAAGCAGACTGCGTATCAATTTTCAAGTTGCGAACAAATATGATCGAAGTTGCATAGGCAGGTAAGCTTCCCTGTGGTCGTTCCCCACCATCGGAAAGTAGCTCTCGATTATCCGACCATTGCCAAAATCGACTTTTGAAAAGGCTTGGATTCATCCAAGGGCGCAGTATTTCCACTCGAGTCAATTCCACTTCCAGACGCGATACAGTAATATCTAAACCTGGATTAATTCCTGTATTCTCGGAACTGACTTGCTCGATATCTCTAGAGTCTAATACCAGTCGCATCCATTGATTTTCACCGCCAGACCTGTAAAAATTTGTTGGGTAGAAGTCTGTTTTATAAAATTCTTGATTTGTCAGCAAATCCGTGAGGTTGGACTTTTGAAATTTGTCTTTAAACTTCCCCCAGAAAAGCATCGGGCTACGTCCCGTTAGTTGATCGATCGTACTGTATGCTTGCTCAACTTTATTTTTGTACCCTTGAATTACCCAATCACTGTAAGCAGTATCGACCTCACGCTGGTATTGCAATTCATTCCAGTCTGCTGAATTTTGTGCCGTGAGTTTCATATTGTTGTAACGCAAAACAGCTAGGTCGTATGCCGACTGATATTGCTGATAAACTACCTCTTTTTCCTTAACAAAATTCTGAGCCTGATCGAGTTGCTTAATTTCCTCTGATGTGGATTGATTGCTGGCCAATGTGGCTTGGCTCAGGATCTTTTCGTACTCGTCCGACAGCATAGTGCCATCTGAGTGCCAGTTCGTGCTTATACTGGGGATATTGTTGACCAGACGGGAAAAGTTTGCACAGGCATTGAGAGCCTGAGCAGGACTGTTACCCGCTTCGTTATTTTTGTCTCTGAAATCCAATTCCCTTGCTGACATTGGCAATCCAGGAATGGTAAAGGCAAGGAAAGTCGGATCTTTCTGAACACCCGTAGAAGGAGTCTGACTAAATAGACTCTCAATCTTTTTTATCAGTGCTATTACAGCTTGATTAGTCATTGAATTACCTCGGGTCAAATTTGGTCGATAAGATTAAACAAAATTAAGTTGACATCCTATTTGTCATTGCAGTTGGGAATAGTTTTTGTCATTTGTTGACTCTAACCATGCAGGATGCCATTGTTTGTAAGCAGTCCACCCTAGCCCCTCTACATTAACTTCCAATCGGAACCACTCTATCTGCCAAGCCCATAAGCGAACGATGGTGTCTGGCTTAAATTCAATGGGAATCACAGATAAATTTTCAACTGTTAAGTTAGGACTTTCAAAAGGTTCGTACATAGCCGTGTTACCATTTTCAGAAGTATTAAACGTAGGATGATTTAGAATGCACCAATCTCCATTATTTATTCTGAACTCAACAGGAGCATTAATCCTAATATCCACATTATTAATCCTAAAGCAAATATTGGCATCAGTGCCAGCGACGAATTCTTTTCCCGTGCCGACGGTCACTTTAACTTGAGTAATTTTGGCTTGAGGATCTAGCCTGTATTCACCGCCAAGCCAGTTCACTGTGATGGAGTTGGGTGCAGGAGTTGGTGTAGGAGTCGGTGCAGGAGTTGGTGTAGGAGTCGGTGCAGGAGTTGGTGTAGGAGTCGGTACAGAAGTTGGTGTAGGAGTCGGTGCAGGAGTTTGCCATGCTAAACTTGGGTCGGGATTGGGGGACTTTGGCAGCTTTTGGCAAACAAAAGCTACGATCTGCATCGCATCAAACTGGAGTGAATTGGAACCCGATCTAGCAGCATTCTTTAGAGAAAACGGACCACAAAAAACAGAGTTACCCGCTTTTATAGCTTGCAAAACTCGTGCATTTTGTTCCGAGTCTGACTCTAACGTAATTCTCAAATTCCGAGCCAATATGATGTGCGTGGTATATGCAGGTAGGCTTCCATGAGGTGGCTGTTGACCATTAGAAAGTGGGTCTCTATTATCCGGCCATTTCCAAAATCTACTATCAAAAATACTTGGGTTCAGCCAAGGGCGCACGATCTCCACTCGAATCAAATCTACTGCCAGATTTGATATGGACAGATATTGTTCCTGAGTTTCGGTTGAAAAACCTTCAGAAGAGGACAATTCCTCGTCAGCATCGGTTCCCTTTGAACAGAGTGCCTCTATCTCTGTAGTGTTGATGGTCAGATGCTTCCAGTTTTTTTCAGCACCAAGCTTGTAAAACCCAGACGGAGAGAAATAATTGTAATAAAAGTCCTGATTTTCCAGATCTTTTAGATGAGAAAGATTGAACTCTTCCCTCCACTTCGCCCAGGCAAGCTGGGGGTTACGTCCCAAAATTTGGTTAATGACAGCGAATGCCCTCTCAACCTCATTCTTTAACCCCTTGAAAACCCAATTGTTGAGGTGAGTTGCGACCTGACGCTTGTCAACAGAAGCACTCAAAGCCCATTGTTGCACCACTATCGCGTCTGTTGAATTCTGTGCAGCGACTTGCCTGGATTTGTATTCCAACTCAGCTTGCAGGTGCGCTTTCTGATATCTCTTATAATTTTCTAAAGACTCAGAATCGGCTATAACGGTACGTGTCCCTAGTAGGTCGGTTATCTGTTTCTTTTGATATAAGAAATTCCATGCGTTCTGAAATGTTTTAGCCTCTTCTGTGGTGGGTTCACCGGAGGCTACCACCGCTTCTCTGAGGATAGTTTGGTATTGGTTCCACAGTAAGCGCCCATCGGACTGCCAATGACGGCTGACTTGGGGGATGGAGTTGACCAAATTAGCAAAGTTGGCTGCTGCTTTGATAGCCTGCTCGGCAGTGAGGTTTGACTGTTGAGTCGTGATTCCGAAGTCTAACTCCTGTGGTGACACTGGAAGTTCAGCAATGGAGAAAGCCAGAAAAGGTGCATCCTTAGCACCAATTGTTGAGTCTGGTTCACAAAATAGACTCTCAATCTTAGCCCTGAGTGCTGCTACTATTTTACTACTCATCGAAGTTCCCTTTTTTACTATGACGATGAATCAAAAGAGGCAAGGTTTCCTCCTGTTTTATTTTCGAGTTAAGTTTCTCTTCTACTGCCTTGGAACTAAGCGAAAGTTGCCTTTTCTGCACACTCCCGTCAGCCTACTTAAGCACTAAGCTAAATGTTAATCTTGTTTTTAGGCGAACTTGGAGTGTGCAGATTCAGATGAGTGAACCTTTGGGATGATTACACCCAGTCTTTAATTTGGGGGTTAGGATTGGGTGCTTTGGGAAGAAGGACACAGCGAAAACCAATGATCTGCATTCCCGGATTAAATAACCCTGATTCAGTAAGTTGAGAGTTAAATTTCCGCTCGTCAAACCCTCGCTTGTAACTGGCACTCAAGCTGAACGGACCGTAGGAAACGGTTGCAGAAGTATTGATCTTTTGGCTGTATGTACTTTCACTCTTATGCAACTCTGCGAAATCGGTCAGCAGGTCGCGAACAAAAATGATTGATGTTGGATACGCTACGAGATCACCATCGGGCGGTCTGTTTCCGTTAGAAAGAATTTGTCCAATCTTCGACTTCCAAGTGTTACTCTTGAAAAAATCTGGTTTGAACCAGGGACGGGAGATTGGCACCTCCACCAGTTGGCACTTCAGCTTGAAACCTTTAACATCTATACTGCTGTTGGTTGATGTGAACTCACCCTCAGCTGATGCACTGGCACGAAATAAGCCCCATCCTCCAGATACTGAAGTTCCAAAACCATTTGTCTCAGCTTTATCGTATTTTGATACATTTTCTTCATTAAATGAAAACTCTGGCCAAGCCTTGGTCGCAAAATTGCCTGGAAGCACGGTGGTCAAATAAAATGATCCGCCAGTAGCGGGGTTGTCCAAACGACTTTTTCCAGGTTGCAACAAGTCTAGATACTTTGCCTTGATGGATGTTAAATCCCGTAGCTGGGTCTGAGCGATATAGTTCTGAGCCTGCTCGATAATGTTCTTGAAACCTGTTGTATTCCAGACGTTGAGAGCCGTAGTAACCCGACGGCGATAGATGGATTCATTGAGCGCCCAATCTCGCACATCGTTTGCACTGTCACTATTTAATGCACTGATACGGGCTTTATTGTAGGAAATAAGAGCCTCATCATAGGCTTGCATTTTTTCATAGTAAGCCTTCATCATGGGGCTGTCTACTTCCACCTCTTTATAAGTAGGTTTGAAGTTATCGTCTACACCCGCTATCTGTTTTTCCACGACTGTCAGAAGCTGTTGAGCATTGTTGAGCTTTTCCTTCTCTGAGTCTGAAAGAGGATAGCTTGCCACTTGGCTCTGAGTCAAAACTGCTTCGTAAACATCCCACAGCAAGGTACCGTCTTGACTATAGGTTGTTTGTTGTTGCTCTTTATCATAAATCCCTGATGTATTGGGAATAAAGTTAACCAATCGGGCAAAGTCCTCGGCTTCGTTTAAAAACTCCCGGATTCTATCAGCGCTAGTTCCTCCAGTTCCTAAGCCACCCGTGCTGATGAATTCTAAATCTTGTGCGTCTATGGGAAGACCCGGAGCACACCAGCTAATAAAATCATTTCTGTTTGGAGCCGTTGAGTCCCCTGCGTTTAGCACTTGGTAAATTTTAGCCACGAGGCTTTTCATCAAATCGTCTTGTTTAGCCATTGGTAGTTCCTCAGAAAATTATTAGTTTTTTTTGACTAGCTATAACCTGTTGGTTACATAAATAAGACGATCTCCGAGGGCAATTTCTGAATTTTTTGAGTAAGAGGCTAGTTTTTTGCTAACTTGATACATCGCACGCAACCAGCCTCAAAGAACAAACTCTTTTGCACTATAAAAGGCGATCGCCCCACCCTTGTTGTCTTGTCTGTCTTACTCAAAGCCAAACCTTGCCTTCAATGCTTTATATGCCAAAATGCGCCTTCAATGCCTTATTATCAGTGGAACTGAACCATTCTGGCGGAGTCATATCCGCTGTTTGCAAATTAGGAATATATAACTGAAAAGCATCAGGCCACCCACCTAAAAATTCCGGGTAATATACACCGTCGTATAGCGTCTGATATTTCTCGTTTTTGGAGACTGGCTGCGGCGCATATTTACCCCAAAAAGCTTCTTTAGGATTCACCAGACTTGTCTCCATATAGTAAGTCAGTCGATTCCACTCAAGCGTCACTGCTGATCTGTCTCGAACATACGCCAAGAATAATTTACTTGCTGCTTCTGCATCTTTGAATACACCTTTTACCCCGCGTTTATCATCCTTGAATGGGTCACAATTAGACCACCAAGGAGTAATTGGAGTCGTAAAACGATGAATATTTGGATTTTTTGATGGCTTATAAGCAGTAAGCTTCCATAGTTTCATTCCTTTGGGCAGTGTTACTAATTCCGCTTTCTGGTCTAGGAAGGCTTTTCTGACTTCATCCTTCTGTTGATTCCATTCTAGTGGCATTTAAGACCTCGTTTTTTTAATTCAACAGAGCTGCTTTGGTTGGCTCTCTTACACTGTAAAGACGTTTCCCAAAGTCAATTTCTGAATTTTTTGAGTGAGAGGCTGTTTTTCCCCAAGAAATGACTTCACAAAACCATCCTCAAGCATGATATTAATGTTTTAAGTCGCAATCATTCATCTCTAGCTTAAGACAAAGGCGATCGCCATCCTTCCAAGATAAAGAAGGAGAGCGATCGCTAAATGTATTTGTGGAATGAGCTCGATCGATGCGTTAATACCGCATTATATTACACCCCGGGAACCAATTTGTTTATCAACAGTTTGGTAGTCCCTGCTGCTGATTTAGCTTCCTCTTTCAGAGCGGTTAACGGATCGGCTCCACCGAGTTTGTTCTTACCTTTTGAATCGCAGCTTGAACCGGAAAAATCGGCAATACTAGGGCAGACGTATTGTGATAAGGCTGCGATCGTGCGGCTGTTAGAACACAATGTACCATCAAACGAACGAACCGAAAAACTTCCACTCGCTACATTGGCCTTGCGACAAAAAGCCTCTTTGCCACCAGTTTTAACTGACGAATAAACTTGCTCTATCTGGTCGAGTACCCCCGCTTGAGCTGGAGTTGCTACCAAACCTAAACTGGTGCAGAGAACCAACAACAAAAGAACAACAATGCGACGGAATACAGATTGTACTGATTTCATAGTCCTACTTTCTCCTATTTGCTATTTAGGTGCGTTACGAGCTTTTTCGCGCTCATCTATCAAATAGACGATTGAAGAAGATTAATTGTGAATTATTCAGTAAGTCGGTATTTGGGTGCGCCCGATCGCCCACAGGATGAATCGTTATCGCCCCGGCTATTTGCATATCTTCATTGAGTAGCGCTCATCCATGCAAAGCCATTGCTTCCCATGACAAATCCCGCCTGCGCGCGATCGATACGCACGAGCGAACAAAGTGATGGCTAATAGACATCGCAAGAATTGCCAGTCAAGAACAGGCAAGATGCCTGTTCCACAATGATTATTGGAGAGATATAATGAAGAATATTCCCCTTGCTACTCACCTATTTTTCACATTAATTGAGTTAATAGCCTCCACTATCCATCCACACCCGCCAGCGCAGTTCAAAAAGCGACGGCATCTCCCGCACTTGGGAATATAGCTTGTCCAGTATCTCGACAGCAGGCGAAATTAGGCACCGCAGACGTAAACCTTGCTGTAAAGCATCGGCTTGGGTTATTGGGTGAGGCTCATTTGAGGAAGTTGCACTTTCCAGAAACGAACTTTCATCTTCATCCAATACCGATAGTGCTGCCTCAATCGGTGACTCACCAACAACACTTTCTACTTCCTCCACCGCAACGGAAAATGTCACAGTCTCGCTCGCGATCGCTTCAAATCCCGCATTTCCCTTAGACATTTCCCCAATTGCCGACACAGTTGGGATCGAGGTTGGCGTAACCGATAAATCCGATTCAGTTCCATACTCGCCGATAAAATATCCTCTCAACTCCTCTCGCAGAATTGCCCGCGCCTGCGAGATGCGCTTGCAGACATTCTGGTAGGAAATCTCTTGCTGTTGGGCAATCTCTTGATGAGGCAGTTCCTCATAAAAGTGTAGGATAAACGTCTCGCGCAGCCTGGTTGGCAAATTAGCGATCTCACGACGAATTACAATCCTTTTCTCAGCAGTCTCCATTGCACTTTCTGGCGTATCGTCAAAGGAAGCCAGTCCAAGTTCCTCTGGAATCGCTTCTATATTCTCAACTCTTTTCGCACCCCGACTGTGTTCTCGATGAATATCTATACAGAGGTTATGAGTCAGTCTTGTCAGCCAAGCCTTAAAATTAGCAATTTCTCCCTCATACTTTTGCACCTTTTCCCAAGCTTTAAGCATCGCCCGACTCATTGCATCTTCAGCATCAATCGGGTTCCCACCCATCCACTTGATGCAGCAACGGTAAAGATAATCTTGATACTGCTCCCATTGCTGCCAAAAGCCTTTCGCGAACTCTTGGGTGCTACCCTGCAAGGATGACGCACTAACAGATTGAGAGTTGAACATAACTTTTGAACCCATAACATACCTAATTTGTGCAAGATAAATGCTTTGAAAATTTGTCCCTTTTTATCTGCCAATTCCATCCAAATGCCAATAAAAAACCTGCCCAGTGCGTTAAGAAAAAGCACGAGCTACAACATCTACTCGAAAGAGACTTGACCCTGAACTAATATAAAAGCTGGCTTGTAATGAGATGCTTTCCCTCTAAAACTCGAAAAGTCTGCGGCAAGAAGGTTCACCCATGATGCCTGGGTGTTGGGAAACTACTTGCTTAGAAGATGCACTTGACCATAGCCACAATACTAAGAACAGACTATAAACCCGAGCTCGCGGCCGATTTATATAGTTGTGACACCCTCGATAACCGTCAATCCCTGAAGTTAAAAGCTTTTGAGTATGGAGTGTGATTTGAAGTTTGAATTGCAAGGCAATGTTGAATTCCTTTGCAATGATGCACCGTACAAGCATAACATCCTCTCAGTAAGGATGTCAAGGAGTCTGTCTATACTTAATTTAAGTAAGTCGGTGGAAAAAATCACAAGTATGTAACACTGGCAAAACCGCTAACAACCATTCCCGGAAAAATTAAACTTGTGTCGAAATTACCTAAACGTGCTATATTCAACCCCGTAAACCCTGAACTGCACTTTCAGGTATGCCAAATTCATCAACGAGTCAACTAAATGCTCCCTACTTTCAAGAAATTAGCTGCCATTGCCATCTTTTTTGTAGCCATAAAAGTTTTAGTTGACTCCCCGCATTTCAAAGACGTAAAAAGCTCGATCGCCCACCGAAACCAAGCAAGTGCCACCTCAGACACCGAAAGCCTGCGCCAAACAGCCGCAAACAAGCCCCCCGCAGCAGCTCAAACATCAGCCGATCGCAACTTTGATGTAGTAGTATATGGCGATGAAGTACCGGGGATATGTGCAGCTATCTGGGCAAAGAAAACCCTCGGTGCAAACGGAAAAGTAGCCGTAGTGCGATCGAACCATGAAAGCGCAGCTTTAGGTGGCTTACTCACTCGCGGCGGTTTAGCTTACATCGATTTAGATAAAATCCCCCATTGGTACCGCCAACCCTACGCCCAATGTTTTAAGGAATTCTTAGATAAAGCGAATGCGCGCGAATCTTGCTTAGACCCAAAAAGGGCAGATCAAGCTCTCAGACAAATGCTTTCAGCAGCAAAAGTCAGAGTTATTTCCAACTCAACTCTTACTCCCCACGTCGTAGATAAAAAAATTGAATATGCCGAAGTAAAAGGCAGCACCTTAAGAATTAAAGCCAACTCTTTTATTGACGTAACTCAAGACGCAGAATTGGCAAGAAAAGCAGGATTATCTTATTATACAGGATATGAATCTCAAAATATAAAATCAAAAAATGAAACTTTAGCAGTCTCTATAGTTCCGAGAATTACGGGTATAACAATGTCCGAATTCCGCAGCATAGAAGATGACATTCTCTACAATCGACCTTTGGTAAAAAAGATTAAAGAAAGCATTACAAAATCTAAAGATCCGGCTAGTACAAAATTCTGGATGAGGAATTTCTGGAGTACGATTTATCAGCCATATACAGACGGCTACGACATCAGAAGTGTAGCCATAGGAGCAGCGTATCACATAGACAGAAATCTGCCCTTTAGTCAAAATAAAGGATTCTTTTTCGATAAGGGCAATGTCTGCGTTTATAACAAAAATGTGCTCTCCTGGAACGGGTTTCTGTTTAAATACCAAGTTGACCAAATCATGAAGATGGAAGCTAACGGCAGAAAACCGACTCCTGAAATGATTAAAGAAATGTCACATCTCCAACACTGGCTACAAAAGAAGTCTGGTAAAGATGTGAGAGTATTTATTCCAGACGAGATTTATATCAGGCAAACTTTGAACGTTCGCGATGTGGTAGATCCGCTGACGGGGCAGGAGATTATCAAAGGGGGAACAGCAGCTTCCAAGTCGATCGGCAGTTTTTCCTACGATTTCGATATGCGGGGCGGAGTCAAGAATTTATCTGCGAGAATTCCGCCGCTACCAGTCTATAATTTCGGGATAGAAAGCGCTTTGGCTAGCAAAGTGAAGAATTTAGCCATTGTAGGGCGATCGTCCGGTTATGTCGGTATGGCTGTATCCGTCGGGCGAATTGCAACGGTGAATATTTATCAAGGACAAGGTGTGGGCGTGGCCGCTGGTTTGGCTAGCAAGTTCGGCGTGCCGCTGAATGCGATTACTTCGGCTGAAACGAAAAAAACTCTGGAGACTTTAACGGGGAAAACGACGTATTTGTCGGGGAGAGATACGAGTTATGGAGTTGATTACAAGGAGGTGAAATAATTAGAGATCTAGCTGTCGCCCGTGTTGCTGTACTATTTTAAACCCCGCCTACAAACTATAAATTTTTGTTTGAGTTTGAGAACAAAAAACGCAATTCCTGGAGTTTGATAACTGTTATTCATTGCGATTCTTAATTATTGCAAGTTGTTTTACCAGTAGAACTAAGGCAAAAAAACGGTCGAGCTGCCAAATCGTGGCTTTCTCCGAGAGAAGGCGGGTTTTGGATTAGGGATTTCTGTCAAATAAGATATTAAAATGATTTAACCACTGAAGATGTCGAAACCTCATATTTGACGGCGCAAGATTCCCCAACTCTTAGATATCCTCTCGATCTTCGCTCTGCTGCTGCTCGTATTCTGTAATAATGTTCTGAATATCCTCTGCTGCAATATCGACTTGTTCGGATTTTGTGTAAAGGGTCAGCAAAATAATTCCCGTTGCTGTTTGGACGTAGTAAATTAAACGGTATCCACCACTTTTACCTTTTTGAGTGTCGCTATTTCGTACTCTCAACTTGAAGACTGCATAACCCACTCCAGCAATTCGATCTCCTGGCAGTTCTCCCCGTGTGAGTTGTTCGATAATGGGTTGAATATCATGGCGAATGCTGCGGTATTTTTTTGCAAGAGTGCGTAAATTGCGAGTGAAGGTTGGTGAAACTATAACTTGAATTAAGGGCAAGTCAGTCATTTTCAATTCCTTCCCACATTTGAGCAACCGAAATGGTTTGCCCAGTCATGGCTTCCTGCCAAGCTTGCCGAAAATCTTGTATAAGCGCTGCTTTAGATTGGCCCTCTCCGTCAATTTCTGAGGGTTCTGGAATACTAAAAGAATTAGCAGGAGGCATCTCTTGGATTTCTGCTGAGAAAACCTCTGGCAGATTATTTTGCGAAATGATTACCCCCTGACGTTGCTTTTGGCTTAGAAACTCTATAAAACTCGCAACTAATGCCAGATGTTCTGGAGAGAGTCGATCGAGCCATCGATCGATTTGATGTCGAAGTGCTGCTACATTCATAATGCCATCAAACCTTTTAATTTTACCTTGATTTTAACGTAAACCCGCCCCGCCTTGAATATCGGTCTTCCCTCTGCCTCTGACGCGGATGTGGTTCAAACCTCTTCTCTTCCCCCCGCTGTGGCACAATCTTATATATAAAACCTGCACCCTCTCGCCAATGACCGCAAACCTACCCCCGCAATACGACCCCCAAGCCACCGAAGCCAAATGGCAAAAATACTGGGAAGACAACCAAACTTTCAAAGCTGACCCCGAAAAAGGCGGCGAACCTTACTGCGTAGTCATCCCGCCGCCCAACGTCACCGGCAGCCTCCACATGGGACACGCTTTTGAAGAGACGCTGATTGATGTCCTCGTCCGCTATCACCGCATGACTGGACGCAATACCCTGTGGTTGCCGGGAACGGATCATGCTAGCATCGCCGTTCAAACTATTCTCGAAAAGCAACTCAAAGCAGAAGGCAAAACTCGCCACGATTTAGGCCGAGAAAAATTCTTGGAACGGGCCTGGGAGTGGAAAGCTGAATCGGGCAATACTATTACTAATCAATTACGCAGTTTGGGCGTGTCTGTGGATTGGTCGCGCGAACGCTTTACGATGGATGAAGGCTTATCTGCTGCGGTTTTAGAAGCGTTTGTCCGTCTGTACGATGAGGGGCTGATTTATCGCGGCAATTACCTGGTCAATTGGTGTCCGGCTAGTCAGTCTGCTGTGTCGGATTTGGAGGTAGACCAGCAGGAAGTTGAGGGCCATTTGTGGCATTTCCGCTATCCTTTGACGGATGGTTCTGGTTATTTGGAGGTGGCGACGACTCGGCCGGAAACGATGTTGGGCGATACAGGGGTGGCGGTGAATCCACAGGACGATCGCTACAAACATCTTATCGGTAAAACTGTGACTTTGCCGATCGTCAATCGCGAAATACCGATCGTTGCTGATGAGTTTGTCGATCCGACTTTCGGAACTGGTTGTGTCAAGGTGACTCCGGCCCACGATCCGAATGACTTCGAGATGGGTAAGCGTCACAATTTGCCGTTTATTAACATCATGAATAAGGACGGCACTTTAAATGAAAATGCCGGAGAGTTCCAAGGACAAGACCGATTTGTTGCCCGGAAAAATGTGGTGAAGCGGTTAGAAACTGACGGGGTTTTGGTTAAAATAGAAGATTATAAGCATACAGTTCCCTACAGCGAACGCGGCAAAGTTCCGGTCGAACCTTTGATATCTACGCAATGGTTTGTGAAGATAGATCCTCTTTCTCAACGTGCTTTAGAGGCATTAGATCAAAGTAACTCACCCGTCTTTGTTCCTGACAGATGGACAAAGGTTTATCGCGATTGGTTGGTGAAGCTGAAGGATTGGTGTATCTCCCGACAATTGTGGTGGGGACACCAAATCCCGGCTTGGTATGCTGTTAGCGAAACTAACGGCGAAATTACTGATACAACACCTTTTATAGTTGCGAAAACGGAAGCTGAAGCTAAGGAAAAAGCAACGGCTAAATTTGGAAATGACGTGCAGTTAGCAAGAGATCCAGATGTCTTGGATACTTGGTTTTCGTCCGGGTTGTGGCCTTTCTCAACTTTGGGATGGCCGGATGAAACTAAGGATTTGGATTTTTACTATCCGACAACTACTTTAGTTACAGGTTTTGATATCATCTTTTTCTGGGTTGCTAGAATGACGATGATGGCAGGACATTTTACTGGAAAGATGCCTTTTGATACTGTTTACATTCACGGTTTGGTGTTGGATGAAAACGGTCAAAAAATGTCTAAGAGTAAAAACAATGGTATCGACCCGCTGCTGTTGATTGGTAAGTACGGTACTGATGCTTTGCGCTACACTTTGGTTAAGGAAGTGGTTGGGGCCGGTCAAAATATTCGCATGGAGTACGATCGCAAAACTGATGAATCGAAATCGGTGGAAGCTTCGCGGAATTTCACGAATAAGTTGTGGAATGCGGCCAGGTTTGTGATGATGAATTTGGAGGGACAGACGCCGCAGCAGTTGGGAAGTCCTCACCCCCAGCCCACCGTAGGGGCGGTGCCCCCGTGCCCGCCCTTGGAATTGTGCGATCGCTGGATTCTTTCTCGCTACAATCAAGTTGTGCAGCAAAGCCGCAATTGTTTGGAAAATTACGGTTTGGGGGAAGCGGCGAAGGGACTTTATGAGTTTATTTGGGGCGATTTCTGTGACTGGTATATTGAGTTAGTAAAGTCTCGCTTGCAACAGGATGCTGAACCAAATTCTAAGAAAGTGGCCCAGCAAACTTTTGCTTTTGTGTTGGAAGGGATTCTGAAACTACTGCATCCTTTTATGCCGCACATTACTGAGGAGATTTGGCACACTCTGACTCAAACAGGTGACGATAAATGTTTGGCTTGGCAGGCTTATCCTGAAGCTGATGTCTCGCTAATAGATGCTGATTTGGAACAGCAGTTTGAGTTGTTGTTCGGTACAATTCGCACAGTTCGCAATTTGCGGGCAGATGCTGATATCAAACCCAGTGTGAAGGTGACGGCGATTTTGCAAAGCGAAAGCGAGAAAGAACGGCAAATAATCTCTGATGGAGGCGTTTACATTCAAGATTTGGCAAAAGTCGAAAATCTGACTGTTACGGCTAGTTTGGATGCAGATTTGGGACAGACAATTGCTGGGGTTGTCGGTACTGTGCAAGTATTGATTCCTCTGGCTGGGGTTGTCGATTTGGCGGCTTTGCGTGCTAAATTAGAGAAGAAGTTGAGCAAGGTGGAAGCTGAAATTAAGCATACTGCGGCGCGCTTGACTAATCAGAAGTTTGTGGATAAGGCTACTCCTGATGTGGTTCAGGGGGCGAGGGATGCTTTGGCGGAAGCGGAAAAACAGGCGGAGATTTTGCGCGATCGGCTAAAGGTGTTTTAAGGAGTCATTAGTCATTAGTCAGCAGTCATTAGTCGCGGGTGGGGTGAGAAACCGGGTTTCTACGAATTTTTCGGTTGAGTAACGAAAAATATTGAAAGAAACCCGGTTTCTGAGGAGATTATCATTTTTATTATGCTGGGCGATCGCTGTATAAAAACATCCCAAAATCCCGTAGGGGCGGGTTAACCAGCCATCTATGAAATACACAAACAATCTCGTAAACCCGCCCTCTCCTCAGCCATTATTTACATCACAATTTTACCTCTAAATTCATCGTACATTTTTATTGTTGGTGGGCGGGGGCGGGTTTATAGTATTATTGATGTTTACCATAAATGGTTGGCGAACCCGCCCCTACAAATTTGGTTTCAATAATAGAACCAATTGTGCTAACACGGGCAATTAATCACCAATTACCAATTACTAATTACCCTCATGTTATATTTAGCCCAAGTACAAAAGAAGCAAGTTTTAGGCGAGATAAGTCTGCAATTGCTGGCTTGCCAAAATTCTGATTATACTTGGGCTCTTCTTAGTGAAGAATGTTTCTTGACATTACAAAAAGATTTTGATCAAAATCCAATTAACTCTGCAACGAATGTTTTAAATGAAGGGATTTTAGTATTAGCAAATGTTGACGAAAATAGCCAGGTTTTGGATATTCAAGCAGCTACAAACTGGGTGCTAGAATTAGTTGAGAAATATTTAACAACAGGCTTTACTCCCGATTTTTTGCAGCAAGAAGCCCAGAAAGCAGAAGATTGGAGGCAATCTCTCACTTTGCAGAGTCAAGAATTGTCTCGCCGCTTGATTGAAGTTGAAGCCCGCCGAGAACAAATTCAAAATTTAGAAGCAAAACTCCAGCAGGAAAAGCAATTGTTGGAAAGTTCGATCGCCCAATTGCCAATTCCGCCCGCTACTCCACTAATTTGACTTAGAATTTGACTTAATTTAACACACCAAACGTAGGGACACGGCACTACCGCGTCCCCACTAACCTAATATGCAATTTGCTGGACATCATATAATTTGTAACTTGACAAATACCCCTTACCCGTTGCCGAATCGCCAGCAATACGGGCTGCGGCTAAAGCACTTTTGACTTCATCCAAGCAGCGGGGAGACACCGCAGTTTCTGAGAATTGCTAACATAAGCCCGCTTCTGAAACACATCATATTGATTGCGTTCGATCGCATTTAAGATTCTGCTGTAGAGCATTGTAGCAGCCCAAACAGTCCACCGAATATCGGGACTGAGCACTTTAATTCCCGGTTCCGCGCTGGCGTATAATTTGCGAGCTCGCTGAATTTGAAACCGCATCAATTCCCGCCAGCGGTTGTCAATTACACCGTTGAATAAATCTTCTTCGGTGTAGTTAAACAAGGCTAAGTCTTCTAAGGGAAGGTAAATGCGGCCGCGGCGGGCGTCTTCTCCGACATCGCGCAGAATATTAGTCAACTGCTTGGCAATACCCAGGGCTATCGCTTCTTCTTTGGGAATTCTATTACCCCAGTGCCAATTCCAGTTAGCAGCGGAGCTCGATTCGCCTACGCCCATGACAGACATCGACATCAGCCCTACAGTACCCGCTACTCGATAACAGTAAAGATTGAGCTCTTCAAAAGTTTCGTAGCGGCTGCGGTACAAGTCCATTTGCTGGCCCGCAATCATCTCTCGAAACGGCTGAATGTCGATCGGGAAACGAGACAGCGTATCCACCAACGCTACGTCGTAGTCGTCGTGAGGATGGCCGGCAAACACCGATTCTAGCCGTTTTTCCCACAGATTGAGGGTTTCAGGGGTCGTTGCATCAGAACCCGGCCCGTCTACGAGTTCGTCGGTGCGGCGGCACCAGACGTAAATCGCCCAAATCGCCCGACGCTTGGCTTCGGGCATGAGTTGAGTGCCTAAATAAAAATTTTTGGCATAACTCGCCGTGACTTGGCGGCACAGTTCGTAAGAGTCATCCACAGAAGCCAGAGTTCTCATGCACTGGAGTTTTGACAGTTGCAGCATCCGAGAATAAGAAATTTAAAGATTAGAACTGATTTTCCCCCGTTTAGAAAACGGGAGATTTTTTTACGTCTTTATGAAAAATTCTTAATTTTTCATTGGTTATTGGCCGTTGAAATAGCCTGCGCTGTCAGCTTACCAGAAAGCACGGCACCTTCCATACTTGCAAGATAACGCTGCATCGTATAATCCCCCGTTAGATAGAAATTGCTAATGGGAGTTGTTTGTGTGGGACGGCACTGCTGGCGTCCGGGAGTCGCTTTGTAGACGGAACGAGGGGTTTTGACTACGTGATATTTGAGCAGTTTGGCTGGTTCTGGGATTTGATCGGGAAAGAGTTTTTCTAACTCGACCATTGTGGCTGCGACGATATCTTCGTCAGATTTGCCGATCCAGTCTTTGGCCGGTGCTAAAACCAGTTCCAGCATTGATTTGTCTGGGTTGGCATATTCGCGGCAGGTGTTGCTCATGTCGGCGTAGACGCTCAGCAGGGGCGATCGCGAGAACAGCAAATGGTCGATATCAGTTAATTTGCGATCGAACCACAAGTGTACATTAATGACGGGTACTCCCTCCAAACCTTCGAGCTGTTTGAAATAATCCATTTCGCCCCAAGGTTTCGGCATCATCAACTTGAGCGGGTCAACCGGCATCGCGGAAACGTAAATATCGGCCGTCAGAATTTCTGACTCTGCCCCTTTTACTCCCCGAATCTGGAACCCACGCACCGTGTTGTCATCGTTGAGCAAAAACTCGCCGATGGGTGCATTCAGCCGGACTTCACCACCGCGCTCAGTTATGTAGTCTACCATCGGCTGACACAACCTTTCTGTGGGGGAACCGTCTAAAAAGGCCATTTTCGAGCCATTTTTCTCTTGCAGGAAGCGGTTGAGGGCTGTCAGCAGTATGGTTGCGGATATTTCGTGGGGGTCAATGAAATTGAGCGCCTTGGACATGGCGATAAATACTTCTTTTTCGACTCTGGGGGGGACGTTTTGCTTTTTCAGCCAGTCGGAAAACGAGTATTTGTCCATTTCTTCGACGTATTTTTGGCCCTGAAGCATCGCCGGAATCAAACCTATACCGAAGCGGATTTTTTCGGGCCAGGTGAGCATATCGTTGTTGCCCAGGATGGCTGCGACGCCGTTGAAGGGGGCCGGAAGGTCGGGAAAGTCAAAGCGGGAATAGGTTCCGGGGGTTTCCGGCTGATTGAAAATCATCGAGTGCTGTTTCCATTGCAGCCGGTCTTCAATGTCAAGTTCTTTGAAGAGTTGGAGCATATTCGGATATGCACCGAAGAAGATGTGGAGGCCGGTTTCGTACCAGTCGCCATCTGCATCTTTCCAGGCGGCTACTTTGCCGCCGAGTACGTCCCGACTTTCTAGGAGGATGGGGGTGTGGCCCGCGTCGGTAAGATATTTAGCGCAGGAAAGTCCTGCTAAGCCTGCTCCGGCGATCGCAACTCGCATTTGATACTACTTGGCCTCTGTGTTCGCTTCGGTTTAATTATACTTTACAACTCGTTACAATATTTTGTCATTCCGTAGGGAAACGGCACTGCCGTGTCCTCCGCGCGCCGGACACGGCAGTGCCGTGTCCCTACCCGTGGGATTTTGCGGGCAATCTACCGTGTCCGGCGCGGGGTACTCAGAAACCGGGTTTTTGCGACAATATTTCGTTAGACAATGCAGAAACCCGAAAAAACCCGGTTTCTTGACTCAGGCGCGAGGTACTCAGAAACCGGGTTTTTGCAGAGAAGACGCGTTACAGCGTGCAGAAACGCGAAAAATCCCGGTTTCTTGACTCAGGCGCGAGGTATTCAGAAACCGGGTTTTTGCGAGAATATTTCGTTACACAATGCAGAAACCCGAAAAAACCCGGTTTCTCGACTCACGCGCGAGGTACTCAGAAACCGGGTTTTTGCGAGAATATTTCGTTACACAATGCAGAAACCCGAAAAAACCCGGTTTCTCGACTCACGCGCGAGGTACTCAGAAACCGGGTTTTTGCGAGAATATTTCGTTACACAATGCAGAAACCCGAAAAAACCGGGTTTCTTTGGTATGTCCTCCTTTTCACGTTACTTCAGAAAAGTCTGTAGAAATTATTGACGAAGATGAAGGAACGATCGTGAGGGGACAGTTGGATGTTTTGGCTTTGTTTCAGGAGTTTTGGGTAGTAGTAATTGAGTCCAAGAAAGCGGCGTTTTCTTTGGAGGTAGGGATGCCGCAGTTACTAGCTTATATGTTAGCGAATCTGAATGCCGATCGACCTACTTACGGATTGTTAATGAATGGCGCAGATTTTCTATTTGTCAAGTTAGTTAAGCGGGAAACACCGCAGTACGCTTTTTATCGGAAATTTTACCTTTTCAATCCGGGGAATGATTTGTACAGCGTGCTGAGTATTTTGAAGCGCCTCGGTGAGTTGAATGTTGGTAATGTGGGTTAGAATACGATCGCCCTTGTGTGAGGGCGATCGCACTTTCCGACAATTCACAATTCCGGTTCAATACCGGCCGATCGCAATTGAGCGCGCAACTGCTCTAATTGGTCTTCGGCACGATCGGCTCTTTCAAATCCGGTCAACAGCAAATTTCCTGCACTATCCCACCAGCGCAGCCAAGGTAGTTCAACATTTTGATACATACCTTGCCAAATTCCCAATTCCACTCCTAACGGTGCGATCGGATAGTGACCGCGATCGTTTGCAGGAACTAATTGATACCTACCTTCGATCAGGTGATAGACTTCAACGCTAGCCTTAGTTACTTCATAAATCCCGTAAAATGCCGGACGGATCACATTTTCATAAATCCAGAATTTCCCCGGCTTAGTTTCCTGTATTCCCGATCGCAATAAAGGCGTTCTGTCCCGTTCTTCGGCACCATTCCCCGATACAAACTCTAACACAATCAACGGCGATACAAATTCTTGCCACATCACATAAGAACGGCGCAATTGACCGTCTAGTGTTGGCGGGACATTGGGAACATAGAACCAGTCTGGCGCTTCTGCACCGCGTTCTAGCGGCTCAGTTAATCGCCAGTAAATGCCGCTGTCTTGACCGATGCAGTAGTTACCGTCAGCGTGAATTCTTTCTAAAACGGGAGTAATTGAATCTGTTAGCAGGATGCTTTGGGGATGTTCTTGAAAGTTTTTCACAAAAGTACCGTCTGATTCGGGTAGTTGAGTATGATCCGGCCAGCCTGTAGGATTGTTTTCTACATCTAAGGTGAATTTCATAGTTTTATTGCGATCGGAGGTGTTTTTGAGAGCAAGGGCGATCGAGCTTTTATTTATGAACCAGTCGGCCTGCGCCGACTTTGTTTGTCGAGAAGCGGTTTCAACCGCCGAATCATAACTATAACGCCATTCAAGTCTGTACTGAAAATTCCTCATAATCGACTCCCCAATTCACCCATTTAATCGCTTCTTTAGCTGAGTTGATATCCGGCGGCACTCGCAAAGCGTGAATAAATCCGGTGCTGGGACAAGTCATTTTTAACAGATAAATCGGCTCCAAGTCAACGTTTGTATCAATTTTTAATAAGGTGTATTCTTGCCAAGTATCTAATTCAACGGCAGCTAATTCAGAGCAAATGCGATCGTAACCAATTCCTTGAATTAGCACTCGCTTGAGTTCGGCGTTTTCTTCCTCTAAAAGCCATTGCGGTTGCCACTCGTTGGGGTGTATTATTCCGTATTTTTCGGGTAAGGTGACGCCGTGATAAGAATAGATGCTGTATCCGTCAGCAAATTGAATGGCTGGCCCTCCTTCGGCGTGGAGGCGGTGTTGGCTGTCGAAGGAGAGGATGCGGGGGCGATCGCACACAATGCAAACTTTTTCATAGGTAAAAATCCAGCCGCATTGAGTTGTCAAAGATTGAAGCGCTTGCCACTTTATGGGGTTGTATTTGCACTTTAAGACGGAGAAGCAGAAGTCACAACCTGCCGCAAATTCTGCCCATACTATAGAATCTAAAGGTTCATAATCTTTATCGTGAAAAAACTCTACTTCACCAATGCTTGCTTCCAATAGTTCCTGAAAAATATCAGAAAATCTATTCCATGCTTGCGGGTAAAACGTGCCAGACAACTCATCTGAAAGCTGTTCGCTTATATTTTCCCAAGTCTCGTTGTACAATTGCTCTGCAAATTTCTCAAAAAGGTTGGCTCCGAATTTTTCATATAGCTGAGTAAGTGATTCGCAGCTCATAAGAAGATTAGCGGCTTCGTAGGGGCTACCGCAAAAAATAATTTCGGGTTCTTTTTCGTCAATTGCGAGGTAAGCTTGTTTAACTGCCTCTGCTGCTTTTTGGCGATCGATCGGCTCAGTGGAGTACATGATTTCCCACCACTTTTCATCATAAACTAGCATTAAATCTTCTTGTTCGGGAGTAAGTTTTTCAATCATCGCTATCCTCTAAAATCGATTATGCCAAAGAAACCGGGTTTTTTACCGAATTTGTGGGTGAGTGCGAAAGATTTTCGTAAAAAAACCCGGTTTCTGACCACCCGTGGGTAATTCCTACTTGTAATAACCTCAATCTTCATCCCACTTATCTTTAACTGCTTCCCAATCCAACCAACCGGCACGATCGCAGTTTCCACCCGCACCTTTTAACTCATTTAATGCTTTTTTTGCGATTGGCAAATCTTCTAAAGTCTCTAACCATTCGATGAGTGCTTGCCAAGTTTCGACATCTAAGACAGCAACTTGTTTGCCTTTTAGATTGAGAAACTCAACTGACTACAATACTTCTAATCCGGGCATTCAGGCTACCTCTATGTTAATGATAGATATAACTTTTGCTCTCCATTCTAATCAATTTGCTCCTCGGTTGCTGCGCTGGGCCCGATCGAAAACCGTGCCCGATCGCACTCCAGCCAACCCCCGCCCCTTGCCCCGAGTGAGGCAATCCCCCCGCAGCCCCCGCTTCTCGACGCGGTACAATAAATGCAATCATACTTAACGCTTATATTGAAAAAGTTACACACAACGCCACAGGAGACAACAGACGCATGGGTAAAGTAGTTGGCATTGACCTCGGAACAACAAACTCAGTAGTAGCCGTCATGGAAGGCGGCAAACCGGTTGTGATTGCCAATGCAGAAGGGATGCGGACAACTCCCTCGGTAGTCGCTTTCACAAAGGAAGGAGAACGCCTTGTGGGACAGATGGCCAGACGCCAGACTGTTCTCAATCCGCAAAACACCTTTTACGCCGTCAAGCGGTACATCGGACGCAAATATACCGAACTGACTCCAGAATCAAAGCGCGTCCCTTACACAACTCGCCGCGACGAAAACGGGAACATCAAAATCAAGTGTCCCCGCCTGAAAAAAGATTTTGCCCCAGAGGAAATTTCGGCGATGGTTTTGCGGAAACTGGCCGATGAAGCCAGCCGCTATCTGGGACAAGAGGTAACGGGGGCTGTAATTACTGTTCCCGCTTATTTCAATGACTCGCAGCGACAGGCGACGCGCGATGCGGGACGAATTGCCGGACTTGATGTCAAGCGGATTTTAAATGAGCCGACGGCGGCTTCTTTGGCTTACGGTTTGGAGAGGCGAGAAAGTCAAACTATTTTAGTGTTTGATTTGGGCGGCGGTACTTTTGATGTGTCGATTTTAGACGTGGGAGACGGAGTATTTGAAGTTAAAGCAACTAGCGGCGACACTCAATTAGGTGGCAATGATTTTGACTCCAAAATTGTGGATTGGTTGGCAGAACAATTCTTAGAAAAAGAAGGAATTGATTTGCGACGCAACCGCCAAGCTTTGCAGCGCTTGATCGAAGCTGCAGAAAAAGCCAAGATTGAGCTGTCGGGAGTCGGTGTCACCGAGATTAATTTGCCGTTTATCGATGCGAACGAAGACGGGCCTTTGCATCTGGAAACGCGGCTGACTCGCGGTCAATTTGAGGGGCTGTGCACTGATTTGGTGCAGCGGCTACGGCGGCCAGTCAAACAAGCTTTGGCTGATGCAAGTTTGAGTCCTTCTCGCATTGATGAAGTTGTGCTAGTCGGCGGTTCGACTCGCATTCCTTTGGTGCAGGAAGTTGTTCGCAGTTTGATCGATCGAGAACCGAATCAAAATGTCAATCCCGATGAAGTTGTGGCGGTGGGTGCGGCAATTCAGGCGGGTATTTTGGGTGGGGATGTCCGCGATGTGCTGCTGTTGGATGTGACGCCGCTGTCGCTGGGTTTGGAAACTATCGGCGGGGTGATGAAAAAACTGATTCCGAGGAATACTACTATTCCCGTCAGGCGATCGGACATTTTTTCGACTGCTGAAAACAACCAAACTGTGGTAGAAATTCACGTCATCCAAGGGGAACGGGAATTAGGCAGAGATAATAAGTCTTTGGGACGGTTTAAACTAACTGGAATTCCGCCGGCACCGCGAGGGATTCCGCAGGTACAAGTAGCTTTTGATATTGATGCTAACGGGATGCTGTTGGTGACTGCTTTGGACAAAACTACCGGCAGGGAACAAAGCATTACTGTACAAGGTGCTTCGACGCTGAGTCAGCAGGAAGTGAATCAAATGATTCGCGATGCGGAACAGTTTGCTCAAGCTGATAAGTTGCAGCGGGAAAGGGTAGAAAAACGCAATCGCGCTGAAGCTTTAGCTTATCAAGCTGAGCGGCAGTTGCGAGAAGTTGCGCTCGATCGCGGAATGCAGTTTGCTCAAAGAAGTCGCCAGCGAATTGAAACTTTAATTCGGGAATTGCGAGACAGTTTGGAACGCAATGATGAGCGGGGAGTTGACCAAGTTGGTTCGGATTTGCAGGATGCTCTTTACGATTTGAGCCGGGAAGTTTCCGCTTTTGCTGATGATGACGATGATGATGATTTCTTTGAGTCTGTGAAGCGGACTTTTACGGGCGACGGTACCAAGCGGCGCAGCGATGACAACAGCTATTATACCAATGCTAAACCGTACAGGCGATCGACTGTCGATCCAATTCCCGATCGCCCCTACGATCGTATGGGCGATCGTATGGGCGATCGTATGGGCGATCGTATGGGCGATCGTATGGGCGATCGTATGGGCGATCGTATGGGCGATCGTAGAAGCAGTGCTAATCGCCCCACTCGCCCTTATCAAAATCAAAGCGACGATTGGGATGATGACGACGATTGGCTCTAATTAGTGGTTAGTCATTAGTCCCTAGTCATTAGTCCCTAGTTTGAAGCAGGGAAGCAGGATGACTAATGACTAATGACTAATAATTAATGACTAATGACTAATGACTAATAACTAATGACTAAATATGCAGAATTTTCGCAATTACTATCTAATTTTGGGAGTGCCCAAAGATGCCACGGCTGATGAGATAAAAAAAGCCTATCGACGGCTAGCCCGACAGTTGCACCCTGACGTAAATCCGGGGGATAAATCGGCTGAAGATAGGTTTAAGGATATTAATGAAGCTTACGATATTCTTTCCGATATTGACAAGCGAGCTCAATACGATCAGTTTAGTAAATTCTGGAAACAAAAGGGATTTCAAGGCAAGCAAGGGGTGCGACTTCCCAATTTCAAAACTTGGGGAAACGGTAAAGCTACCCGCAAAAAACCGACCGAAGATGTCGATTTTAGCGAGTACTCGGATTTTAATAAATTTCTCGACCAAGTGCTCGGAAGACGCCGAGAAGTGAGGATGGCGACAGCGAATGATACACAGGGAGTAGCCTCCTCTGAACCGTGGAGTACGGCTTCTAAGAAAACGAGTTATGTTGCTAATTCTCGCCCACCTAGAAGGGATTTTGACGATCGCGAAATGCGACGGGAAACAGTCGATCGCGAAATGCGACGGGAAACAGTCGATCGCGAAATGCGACGGGAAACAGTCGATCGCGAAATGCGACGGGAAACAGTCGATCGCGAAATGCGACGGGAAGCAGTCGATCGCGAAATGCGACGGGAAACAGTCGATCGCGAACCCAGAAGAGACATTGAGGCCAGATTGACTCTGCCTTTGGAAAGGGCTTATTCGGGCGGTACCGAGCGAATTCGTCTGGAAGATGGGCGAGCGATCGAGGTGACTCTGCCTGCTGCTATGGTATCAGGCCAGCGGATTCGCTTGCGAAATCAAGGTATGGGCGGCGGGGATTTATATTTGAAAATCACAGTTTCTCCCCATCCATTTTTTCGATTGGAAATGTCGGATATTTGCTGCGAATTGCCACTGACTCCCAGCGAAGCGGTGTTGGGGGGAGATATTGAAGTACCGACGCTAGACGGCTTGGTAAAGATGAAATTGCCGCCGGGAGTAACGTCTGGAAAGCGGTTGCGGCTGGCTAACAAAGGCTATCCGACAGGAAATGGCGATCGGGGCGATCAATTAGTAGAAATTCAGGTGTTAATTCCCAAAGAAATTAGTGACGAAGAAAGAGAATTATACCAGAAGTTGCGAGAGGTTGAGTCTTTTAAACCCCGTCAAGATTTGTCGGTATAAATTTTTAGGGTGCGCGATTCACACCGGAGACCTTGTTGGTATAATGTAATAGGATGAGCTGCCGGCACCTGAAGCCTTAACTATTACAAATTTACCCATTACCTATATGTTCACATTCATCAATCCTAAGACTGATTTTGCCTTCAAAAAAATCTTCGGCTCTGAAAATAGCAAAGACATTCTCATTAGTTTTTTGAATGCCTTGCTGTATGACAGTCAGCCCACCATAGAAAGTTTACAAATTTTCGATCCTTATTCAGCTCCGCGAATTCGAGGTCTCAAGGAGACTTACTTAGATGTGAAAGCTAAGTTAAATGACGGCACATCAGTAATTATCGAGATGCAGGTTTTGAACGTAGAGGCTTTTGAAAAGCGGATTTTGTACAATGCAGCTAAAGCTTATTCCACGCAATTAGAAACAGCCGAACAATATGTACTGTTGAATCCAGTGATTGCCTTGACAATTACTGATTTTGAAATGTTCGAGGATTTCAGTAAAGTAATTTCGCGGTTTGTTCTTAAGGAAAGAGAGTTCTTGAGTGACTATCTGAGTTACGATATTGAATTGGTATTTGTCGAGTTGCCTAAGTTCAAAAAAGGTCTGAACGAGTTAGAAACCTTGACCGACAAGTGGCTTTATTTCCTCAAAACAGCTAGAGATTTAAATGCAGTACCTGAGACAATGGAAGCTGTGCCAGAAATTAACAAAGCCTTTGCAATAGCAAGTAAAGCTAATTTAAATCGTGATGAGTTAGAGGATTTGGAAAGACAGGAAGTTTATATCCAAGATCGGCGAGGTGCAATCTCTAAAGCAGTGCGAATCGGAACAGAAAAAGGCAGAAAAGAAGGAATCAAAACAGGACAAATAGCACTGATTATTCGTCTATTGGAACGTCGTGTAGGTGCTGTTACTCCCGAAGTTCAAACTCAAATCGGGGAATTGTCGATCGACCAATTGGAAAACTTAGGAGAAGCCTTGTTAAATTTTAACGACATATCAGATTTAACAGCTTGGCTGCAAACACAAGATTTACCCGCCGAATAGCCGTTAGCGGAGCCCTCGAAGAGGATCGCACTTTCAGCAATCCTGGATCGCATAAGTAAAATTACTGTTGTGATTATTCCTGAACTAGCAGAGAATTAATACTAAGGTAATTTTCCCACAATCAGGAGCAGTCTGCCGCGATGACTCAAATGCCCCCTCAATGCAACAATCTGCAAGAGCAAGTTGACTCTTTACTGCAACTGCTGCGTCAGGAATCCTCTTTGCGACAACAAGATATCACGGCGGTACAAGCTTCTCTGAAAAAGGCAATTTCTCCTGAGTTTGAGATTGTGTTTGCTGGTGCTTTCAGTGCGGGAAAATCCATGCTAATTAATGCTTTGCTGGAGCGAGAATTGCTCTACAGTGCAGAAGGACACGCGACAGGTACGGAATGTTATATCGCCTTTGCTGAGCCGGAAAAAGAGCGCGTTGTTCTCACTTTTTTGAGCGAGTTTGAGATTAGCCAGCAAGCTTCTGTGCTTTGCCATCAGTTAGGTTTAGCTACTGAACTTAATATTAATCAAACAGATGTAGTGTCCCTGTTGTCTCAGGGATGTAACATAATTATTGAAACGGAAGGCGGCGAAAATAAATCCGAGTTAGCCAAAAAAGCTAAGGCTTTGATGCTGCTGTTAGAAGGTTTTGAGGCAAATCGCGATCGCATCCAAACTCTCGAAAACGCTACCTACTCGATGGAACAGTTTAACTTTTCCAATCTCAAGGAAGCTGCTAGTTATGCCCGTCGCGGTAGTAACAGTGCTGTACTCAAGCGAGTTGAATACTACTGTTATCATCCGCTGCTGCAAGATGGCAATATTATTATCGATACGCCGGGAATTGATGCGCCGGTGCAGCGGGATGCAGAATTGACTTATGATAAGATTGAAAGCCCGGATACTTCGGCGGTTGTCTGCGTTTTGAAAGCGGCTTCGTCGGGGGAAATGACGACGGAAGAAACCGAGTTGATGGAAAAAACACGGGGAAATCCGGGAATTCGCGATCGACTGTTTTACATTTTCAACCGCATTGACGAAACTTGGTACAACACGCAACTGCGACAGCGCTTAGAAAATCTGATTAATTCCGACTTTCGCGATACTGCGAGAGTTTATAAAACTAGCGGATTGTTAGGATTTTACGGGAGTTTGATTCGAGGGACAACAGGGCGCGATCACTTTGGTTTAAATACAATATTTGCCAGCAGTCAAGGGCGAGTTTCTGGAGACGATAAATTAGATTCAGAGTTTCTCGGTAATAGTGAAGAAACTCCGCAGTTTGTTAGTGAATTTAATCGCTACTGTGCGAATTCCGGCAAGCTATCTCCGAGCAAATTTCGCATTTCAGTTAACAGCTACGAAACACCCAATGAAAACTACGTGCGGATTCTTGCGGAACAAGGACAACCATTAATTGCTCAATTAATTCAAGATAGCGGTATCGAAGATTTTCGCACAGCCATCACCCGTTACCTCACAGAAGAAAAACGCCCGCAACTGTTCAAAAATTTAGCTGACGACTTAGAAGACTTGTGCATTCAACTGCGGAAACATTACCAAACAATTCAGCGGAATTTGGACAGCCAGCCCCGCGAAATTGAAGCAATGAAAGCACAGGAACTTTTGCGGCTAAATCAAGAATTGCAGCAAGTCGGACAGGATTTTCGGGAACATATCGCCGAAGAAGTCAATGAAATGATTATGAACAGATGCGATATTTTCGATATAGACTTTAGGCAACTGCAATCTCGGATGATCCGGCGCTTGGATGAATTGTTAGATGGATTTTCTGTTGAGGCGGCTTACGGACGCACTTTGCGGAATCATCCCCGCAATGCTACAGCACCTTTAATTGCTGTTTTAGTTGAAGCGCTTTATTATTTAGCGAATCAGTTGGAAGATATTTTAGTAGAGGCTACTAAGTCACTGGTTGATAATTATTTCCAGTATTTGAAAGATAGCGTTCGCAAGTCGGAATACTATCGATTACTCTATCGGTTGTTGGGTAACGACGGGGGAATTGAACAGCAGTTAGAGGAGTTATCAAAGCGGGTTTCTGATGCTTTGGTAAATGCGGCGGGCGTTGAGTGCGATCGCTACGTGCGAGAAAGTCCCCGTTTTTACGACGAAGGCACATTTTCAATTTATCAATTCCGGGAAACATTGCAGCAAACTTCTCAAGGCTACGACTGCGAAAACATGGTGGACGCCCAACCGGCAATTCGGCAATTATTGCGGCTGGATTTTGAGCCGAAAGTATCTAGAACTATTCGGCAAACTTTTCGCCAAACTGTCAACCAAACCCTGAAAGAGCATTTGTTGCCGCTGGCCCAAAAGCAAGCTGATGATATTTTGCAGAAATACAGTCAAGCCCGCGATTATTTGGAGCAAACTTTGGCACAGGAGGCGGAGGAAAAGATTGCTGGCAATCTGCGGCGGCAAGCTGAAAATGAGCAGAAGATTCAAGAGTACGATCGGGCGGTTTCTGGGATTAATAGTTGTTTGCAGGCGATGAAGTTGCACGAGCATTTGTTGCCTGTAATTGCACAAAATGATAGCGTGTCGGTGGATGGTGAATGATTGAAATCCGGGTGAATTATATTCACCTGGTTTCTTTATTGTGTTTATTGTGATATAATAGCCAACAAAGAGCGACTTTAATCCTATGAACATTCGCCAAAAACTTCTAACAATAATCGAGCACCTTTCCGAGGATAAGTTAGCAACACTTCTGAACCTAGCCCTCTTCTTGAAAAGTGGAAAAGAATCTGTTCAACCGATGCTTGTATCCCAAGCTTATCAAGATTGGCTGAGTGCGGAAAATGACATTTATGACGCACTATTTGCAGACTGAGCCATCAAAAATCCGCGTTCATTCGCGTTCATCTGCAGTTAAAAATCATGGCTAAAAAGCCTATTAGGTTAGATATCAATATGGAAGATAAATTTGATTTTCACAACTGCGCTAATGATGATGCTTTATCTTTTGGTAGGGCCATGCTTAAAATAGAAAAGCTCAAGGAAACACTAACCTATAGAGTTTTGTCTGAGTATGGGTTAGGAGAGACACTGAATAAATGGTTAAAAGAACAGAACTTAAATATCGATGTACCTCTTGACACTCGGCAAAAACGTTTTTCATATGAGAACTGGTTTGGTGAAGGTATAGATTGTGAAATTCTCAGAGTGGGTGCTCAGGGCTGGAAGAAAGGAAAGATTAAACTCAAACTCAATGTCACTATAGAGTTTTGCCCCGACGAACCAGGCGTTGTTGAAGAAACACCAGAAAACAACGAATCAGAAACTAGCAAACCCGAATCCCCCCTCGATGATTTGCGCCGCCAACTTCTCAATCAAGAAAACTCACCCAGCTAATCCATCAAACATCCGCGTTAATTCGCGTTCATCTGCGGTTAAAAATCATCATGTCTAAAACCCCTAGAATCCCGATTCCCCCAGAAGTCAAAAAATATGTATTCACCCGCAATAAATACCAGTGCCAAAGCTGCGGTCAAACCAAACTAGAAACCCAACTGACGATCGATCATATCATCCCCCTAGCGCGCGGCGGCAGCAACGACATCAGCAACTTGCAAACCCTCTGCGGCACCTGCAACCAAAAGAAAACCGACAAACTAGACCCGCGCTTCCGCCGTCACTTTGACCTTTGATATTTAACAGTATGATAAAATCAGCAATTTAAGCTTGAAATTGCTAACCTCTGTTCGATCGCACTTTTAATCCCTAGCTTGGATAATTGCAATGCTGACAAAAACAGTAGACGTGCAAGAAGCACAGACAAATTTAAAAGAGTTATTATCTCTAGCACTTAAAGGCATAGAGGTGGTTCTCACAGAAGGTGGCATTCCCCTTGTCCGTTTAGCGCCGATCGCATCCCCTACTAAGCAGCGTACAGCAGGATTACACGCAGGAGCAATCTGGACAAGCGACGATTTTGATGAACCATTACCAGACGAATTTTGGACAGGGAATCTATGAAACTACTGCTGGATACTCATACATTATTCCTTCTTCCTTCAATCCGTTACATCTCACAAATTGCACCATTGTCAAGAACAGGCAAGATGCCTGTTCCACAAGAAAATTTATCTCTTGTGGAACAGGCAAGATGCCTGTTCCTAAGCAAATAATTGAGAATGGTGGAACATCTCAGTTAAATCCGTTACATCCCTTACATCCGTTACTGAACTTCCTTCTACTTACCATCGATAATACCGATAAGGATCGTCCCCCTTCTCAAAATCCGTTCTGTAATCCCAGTGATAAAACTCCCGACTCGACGAACCGTTAAACACAGATCCATCAGCCTTAAAACTCGCCCCTAAATTAGCCAAAATCTGAGCATTTGCCCTGGTTTGCCGCCAGCGAGTAAAACGCAAATAAGTCTTAGTATCAGCATTCAAACTGTCCGGTTCAATCTGAGAAAAAATCGCCACACCCTTGCCAACTTTTACCCGACTTAACAAACCGTCAGCGCCGATATCTCCCCCAGACTTAATCAACCAAGTATCATAAAAAGAGCGCGATCGCAAATCAGAAGCGCTAACCCCCTTCACCTCATCCCAACTCGGAACCGCCAGCGAACCCCCAAAATCCTTCGCTTGCTGCAAATCCACGCCCAAACCCGCAGCAGGCACTTGACGTGGCAAGAAAAACGCCTTCCCACCAGCATTCAAATAACCGCGCAAATCTGCATCTTTCAGATTCGCTTCTCTCCCCACAATCGCCAAACCAACATCATTAGAAAGCGAACTAGCGCGCTGATAAATTACCCCCAAACTGTCCAACTTTTGGGCATCTCCATCTCCCCCAATTAAAACCACTTTATCCGGCTTTCCAAGTACCGGAGAATTCATCCCGTAACTCACAATTTGTTGCACTAACTGCGCCGCCCCAGCATCTACAGAATAATGGTCTTCCAAATCCAACTCGTTTAAAATCAGCCGCCCTTTTCCGTAATCCAATTCCATCAGCGGCGAATAAGCTAAATCAAACTCTGATTCCAAAATTGGGCGCCAACCGCTGCGGTGCGGTTTCTCAATTGAAGCGCTACTGACACCGCCACGATTTCCCCAACGCCAGCCGTACCAAGGCGTATTTGCCGGACTCAATCTCGGCGCAGTTTTAATTGTATCTGGATAAGCTTCAACCAGCGTGCTTTCCCCCGCCCAATCCCGCAAATCTTCACTGTCTAAACCGCTAATTGCCGGATGGTTGCTGTCAACTGGAAAAACGCGGCGGCTGACGTGGGCAGCAACTCGGAAACCCGTATTTTCCAGCCATTCCCTGCGCTGAGGAAACACAATTGCTTTGCCGCCGTTTCGCACAAAACTTTCTACACTTCCCGGCAAATTTTCCCCGCTAGAAAATGCTTCCCTACCGATAATTAATAGCGATGAAACTTGCGAACCATTCCACGGTACAAGCTGATAACCTAATTGTTTTAACATGGCAGATGTTTTGCCCGCTGGGTCGAAGATTGTCAGCGAATCTTTGATGTTGGCTTGCTTGGGAAAAACGCGGAAAGCAAATGTATCAGAATGCGATCGCTCGCCGACTCGCGCAGTCAAGCGAATTTCGCCGTCAGCCTTGCTAGAAATGGTATTTGGCAATTTTACGTCAATTGGGAAAAACAGCGTTCCTGCCGCCTCAATCATCCCTTTTCCATCGCCTTTTTTTACTTCTTTCCCCCCCACCAAAACCCGCCAATTAAACGAAAATTCTTGCGGCGTCCGCGTATCGTTAATTAACACTACTTGCTTGGCCAGTTTTCCGCCCACAAACAAATTGCGCTCTTTCGCAGTAAAAACCGGGCTAGCACCAGCAATCCAAGCCAAAGTCGAGCTATTATTATTCATAATTGCCTCGCCCCCAGGATGAACAGTGTAAGCTTCGGGCTGGAAATAATTCAAAAGATTATTTGAGACTTGCTTCAAATAAACTCCCCGGCGACCCGGTTGAAATGCCCCAATATCCACCTTTTTTCTGCCAGCTTCGGAAACTTCCCAACCATGTCCGTCATTCCAAGGAATCATCCCCCCAGAAATTCCAAAAGTCCGCCAACTCCGCCAAGTATTTGTACTGAATAAATGCTGCAACTTTTGAAAAGCGGGTGCAAAATCTAACTCTTTTTTACCATGCCAGCTTTGATACTCCTGACCCTGGACAAATTGCTCGCGAATTTTAGCTTTATAAGCGGCAGTTTCCAACTCGTAAGCCTGCTTGCCAAAATAAATTGCCGCAAACTCAGTCATCCAAGGTTCGCTGAGAATCGCCTGACCAAAACCTTTGCGGGCCCGCATCATCGTTGCGTGCAGAGGAGTCCCAAACTCGACTGCCATGTAGGGCTTTTCCCCGGTTTTGCTCCACTCAGAAATCCACTCTTCCCGTTCTTGCAAGGGAATCAGATTTAAATAAGAATTCAGCGCATAAACATCGCCGAAGTGTGCGCCTTGGTGTACCATCACAGGTCTGGTTGTGTCGGCCGATTTAATCGTCGCTATAGCGTCATTTCCTAGGGGAGTGTTGACCCGCAAACGCTGGTTTTCCGAGGGACTGAGAGTTCCTTCTACTTTGCTTTTGCCGATGCGACGGGGATTTAAATCGTCAGCGTTGCCGAAAAAATTAGGACTTGTCGCCCACATTAATACTGATGGATGATTGCGGTAGCGGCGCATTTCAGTCACCATTCGGTCTTTCCAGCGGTTTTTCCACAGGGGGTTTCTCCACTTGCCGTTCCAAGCGATAGGACTAATGTCTAAAGCGGGAGCCATAATTGGAAAACCTTTGAGGTCTGCTCTTTCGGAAAATAACTCTCGGAAGTGCCATTTACCCCGTTCGTCGTGATTCCAAGGCCACATTTCTGTTATGTTAAAACCTGCTTTTACGTAGCTGTCAATTAGCCTGTCAGCAACTTCAACTGTCCCGCTTTGCCAAGACTCGGAGTGCAAGTTTGGTCGCAGCCGAAATTCAGTTCCGTTTAAGAAAAATTTGCGCCCTTCTATCCAAAATTCGCGGAAGCCAAAAGGTTGGTAGTATTGCGTGTCTATGCCGCTGCCTTTTACTTCTAATTGCAATGTGTAAAGGTTGGGTTGCCCGACATCCCAAAGACGGGGATTTTGCCAATTCCACTGAACTTTTACCGTTTGAATGGGTTTAGCTTGAACCTTGGCAGTGCCTGTAAATTTTTGTTCTACTTGGCCTTTTTCGTCGAGCATTTGCGCGATTATTTCTACTTGACCGCTTTGGGCAACGTCTTTGAGTTCGACATCTAATTTAACTTGCTTTTTTCGGGTGGAAGTTTGGACGAATACGTCCCTAATTAACGGGCCTGGGGGAAGGCTCAGAAGCCGTACTTCGCCGATGATTCCCCGCGATTGCAACTTGGATTTTTCTGTGTAGATTTCTGTGGGGCCCATGATGACGGCTTTTTCCTTTTCATCGGATACTGCTATCACTAAAATAGATAGGGTGTTTTGACCGGGTTTTGCTGCTTTGGTAATTTCAATAGTGCCGTAGGGCCAGGGGATTTGACCGCAGTTAATGCCGTTGACAAAGATGACTGCATCGGTGCTGACTCTGGCTAAGTCGAGAAAAATTCGGCGGTTTGTCCAGTCGCCGGGAATGTCTATATTTCTCTGATACCAAGCTTTTGATAGTTGTTTACTGTTGAAGTTTTCCCAATCTTTGCCGTTGCCGCGAGTGAGGATTCCGGGTACGGATTCGTGGTTTTCTTTTTGCCAGTCTCCGGGCACCCAGATGGAACCCCAATTCGGAGAGACGGGGGGGTTTTGGGGGTTGCCAACTGCGGGGACAAATTGCCAAGTTCCGTTAAGATAGATTTGGGATCGTTTGTTGTCGATCGCCCCGACGGCCGAGGTGGTAAGATTGGGGAAGCCGATCGATATCGCTGAGCTGCTGGTGAAGTTGGGATTTTGAAGCGCGTAACCGACGAATCCAAAGAGGATGGCGGCTGCGAAAAATAATCCGATAATTTTGGCCAGCTTGTGATTCACTCGCTTATTTCTCCCAGAAATTAGATAATCTAATTTGTCCCTGGCTCTATGATAGCAGTTGATTCAGCAGAAATTCCCCTGCCAATCTGCCTCTGGGAAGATGGCACAGAGCCGACAAATGTGGTTTTGTATAGAAAAAATAAATACTTAGTTTTAACTAAGTTTTAACAAGGTTGTTTCATCGACATAAGCAATAGTGCGATCGCGCCATCGCTACAGGTCAACAAAAATGAGCGAGTTTGAGGTCTTGCCCTTACCCATTAAATCTTACAGTATTGCTACATTTAGTGCCGGCACGGCTTTACTGCTGACAACTCTGTTACTGTTTTCCTTCCAGGCAGCTCCTGCAATCTTACTTTTGGCCGCTGCAATGGTTATCGCTTGGTATGCTGGCTTAAAGTCCGCAGAACAAAAACTAGAAATAGAACGTAATATTATTTCTAAAGTAATTGACACGACAGCTTGCTTGATTGTAGTTCTCGACAGTCAAGGACGGATTGTCCGCTTCAACCAAGCTTGCGAAAAAACTACAGGCTACTCGACAGCAGAAGTTGTTAATAAATATGTGTGGGATTTGTTCTTGATTCCCGAAGAAATAGATCCAGTGAAAACAATTTTTACCCAGCTAAAAGTCGAACATTTTAACAGCGAATATCAAAACTATTGGCGCACTAAAAACGGATCAAAACGCTTAATTTCTTGGTCGAATACTGTGACGACCGATAGCGATGGTTTGGTAGAATATGTGATAGGAACAGGCATTGATATTACCGATCGCACAGAAGCAGAAATAGCCCTGGCTTTATCCTACACCCAACTAGAAAGCCGCGTCAAACAGCGGACAGCAGAACTGACAGTAGCTAAAGAAGCGCTGCAAGCTCAAGAAGAACGATTTCGCTGTTTAAGTTCCTGTTCGCCTGTCGGCATTTTTATGGCTGATTTTGAGGGGCGCTACACCTATGCAAACCCACGCTGTCAGGCTATTTGCGGCTTGAGTTTGACAGAACTTTTAGGAGACGGTTGGGAGAAGTGCATTCACCCGGAAGACAGCGATCGCGTATTGAGCCGATGGCTGGATTATACTCGGCAAGGTGGGGAATATGCGATCGAGTATCGCCTGCAAACACCAGAAGGGATTGTGCGCTGGATTAACGTTTGTTCATCGCCGATGTTCTCCGACTCCGGCGAACTCATCGGATATGTGGGCACGGTGAGAGATGTCACCGAAAGACAACAAGCGCAAGCAGCTTTGGCAAGCAGCGAACAGCAACTGAGAACGCTGCTAGAAAATACGCCAGATATCATTATCCGCACTGACAAAGAGCTGCGTTATATTTATATAAATCAAGCAGTTGAAAGAAGCCAAGGAAAACCAATTTCATTCTTCCTGGGTAAAACCAGTCAAGAAATAGGAATGCCGCCGGAACTGTGCCAGATGTGGGATGAAACCCTGCACAAAGTGTTAGACACAGGCCAAGAAGAAATTATCGAATTTCAGGCTTTCTCAATCAACGGCATCCGAAGTTATCAATCCCGCGTAGTTCCAGAATTTGACAAAAATGGGGTACCAGAATCAGCCTTAATTGTCGCCCGCGATATCACAGAAATAAAACTTGCGGAAACTCAAAGATTGCAGTTAACAATCGAGCAAACAGCAAGGGAAAAAGCGGAAATAGAACAGCAGCGCTCGGCATTTTTAGCAGAAGTCAGCAAAATGCTGGCTGATGCGTTTGACGGGGAAACGGTGCTGCAAAAGGTAGCAGAATTAGCAATAAATTCGATCGCCGACGGGTGCTGCATTCATTTGACCGAAACGGGGTCAAAAGTGCGTCTAGTCGCTGTGGCTCACGCAGAACCCTCTATGGTTGAGACTATTAATAACTTCAGCATCCGAAGTTCGATCGCCGACAATGCTGTTAACGGCTATCCGCTGGTAATCCGCACCGGAAAATCCGAATTAATTGCCGAAGTGGATGAGGAATTTTTAGCAGCAATCGCCGAAAATGCAGCAGAAAAGGAAAAATTGCGCTCGCTCAATATCGGATCTCACGCTTGCGTACCACTGAGGGCTCGCGGGCGGGTAATGGGTTCCATCACTTGCTTTACCTCAAAGTTGGGCCGCCGCTACAGTGCAGAAGACATGGCAATGCTAGAAGATTTAGCATACCGCGTGGCGATCGCCCTAGACAACGCCAGACTTTACACAGAAGCGCAACAAGCACTATCTCAAACATCGCAATCCTTCGCCTTAATTGACTCGCTATTAGAAGCATCTCCCCTAGCGATTTGCTTTATGGATCGCGAAATGCGCTTCATCCGTATCAATCAAGTATTAGCAGAACTCAACGGTTTGCCGATAGAACAGCATCTCGGCCAAGACTTCCGCCAATTGTTGCCAGAACATGCAGCAAAATTTGCGCCGATAATTCAGCAAGTTTTAGAAACCGGCAAGCCTGTTTTAAACTTAGAAATGAGCGGCGAACCTGATGGGAAACCGGGATATTTCGGTTACTGGCTAGCCAACTACTACCCAGTGAAAAATGAAAGAGAAGAAATAATCGGAGTTGGCCTAATTATCACCGATATTACCGCAGCCAAACAAACAGAATTAGCTTTGCGGGAAAGCGAAATGCGCTTCCGCAGCGTGGTAGAATCTAACATGATCGGCATCGGTTTCTGGGATGCCAACGGCGAAGTTACTAACGCTAACGACGCCTTGCTGGAAATGATTGGATATACGAGGGAAGACTTAGTTGCAGGACAGATCCGCTGGCTCGAACTCACAGCGCCGGAATATCTAGAACTCGATCGCATCGCCTTCGCGCAAGTCGAAGCCGAAGGAAGTTGCGCGCCTTTTGAAAAAGAATACATCCGCAAAGACGGCACGCGCTTCCCAGTTTTAGTGGGCGGCGGAAACTTCCAAGGATGCAAAGACAAAGGAGCATTCTTCGTACTAGATATCACCGATCGCAAACAAGCCCAAAACCAACTTCGAGAAAACGAAATACGCATTCGCCGCCAACTAGCAGAACTCGACTTAGTTTACAACACCACACCAGTCGGGCTGTGCTTTGTCGATACCAATTTGCGCTACATCCGCATGAACGAATGCCTCGCTGCGATCAACGGCCGATCGATCGCAGAGCACCTCGGGCGCACCGTTAGAGAAGCGCTTCCCGAAATGGCCGATATGGTAGAGCGGATTTACCGCCAAGTGCTGGCGACGCAAACCCCCGTGCTCGACTTGGAAGTTAAGGCCGAAACCAAGCAACAGCCGGGAGTTTTGCGGGATTGGCAAATCAGCTTTTACCCCGTGATCGATGAATCAGGAACACTGCTGGGAGTCAGCACTGTGGTAGCCGAAATCACCGATCGCAACCAAGCAAAACGAGTAATGCAGCAAAGCGAAGCCATATTCCGGCGGCTGTTCGAGTCAAATATTTTCGGAGTCGCGATCGGCGATTTTAGCGGCCGCATCGCCTACGCCAACCAATCCCTGCTCAACATGGTCGGCTACACCCGCTCAGATATGCTCTCCGGTAAAATGCGGTGGGACAGGATGACCCCCCCCGAATACCTGCACCTCGACGCCTTAGCAGCCCAAGAACTGCGGGCTAAGGGAGTCGCAACTCCTTTCAAGAAAGAGTACATCCGCAAAGATGGCAGCCGCGTGCCGATTCTGATGGGCGGAACTACTCTGTGCCCGGACGATCGCGAACCAGAGACGATCGTCGCATTCTACATCGACTTGACCGAGATCGCGCGGGTGGAAGCAGAACTCAAACACAATCAAGAACGGCTGCAAATCGCTCAGCAAGCAGGCAAAATCGGAAGTTTTGAATTGAACGTCCAAACCGGCGAGGTCGCGTGTACGCCGGAGTTAGAGGCTTTGTACGGGCTGCCTGCAGGCGGTATGGACAGCTATCAAAGTTGGGTGGAAATGGTGCATCCAGACGATCGCGCTTTGACTCAACAGCAGGTGCAGGCTGCGGCGGCGTCCGGGGAGGAATTAAACATAGAGTTTCGCATCTGCCGCCCCGACAAAAGCGTGGGCTGGATTGCTTGCAGGGCTAAGGTATTTCCCGACGATCGGGGTTTGCCTTGGCGGATGATCGGGGTGAACGTCGATATCAGCGATCGCAAAGAAGCAGAAGCAGCGCGATCGCACATCCATCAAACTTTAGAAGCCTTGATTGAGGCTTGTCCCCTAGGAATTACTGTTTTGGACTGCGACGACGGCACTGTGAAAATGTGGAACCCAGCAGCCGAGAGGATTTTTGGCTGGCATGAATCAGAGGCGGTAGGTCAATTTGTGCCCAGCGTTCCCGCAGACAAGCGGGAGGAATTCACGGCTAATTTGAAAGGAATTCGCGAAGGAAAGGCGATAGCGGGCATGGAAACCCAGCGCCAAAGGAAAGACGGCAGCTCGATCGACATCAGTTTGTGGGCAACTCCAGTCCGCGACAGCAACGGCAATATCAACTGTATGTCGATCGTCGCCGACATCAGCGATCGCAAGCAAATCGAGGCCCAACGCGCTCAGTTGCTCGAGCGCGAACAAGTCGCGCGGGCGGAAGCAGAAGCTATCAGCCGCCGGAAAGACGAGTTTCTAGACTCTCTTTCCCACGAATTGCGAACGCCTTTAAATGTGATTCTGGGGTGGGCACAGATCCTGCGCGCCCACCCCTACAACCCAGATAAATTAGTTTCGGGTGTGGAAGCCATTGAGCGTCAGTCGAAGGTGCAGATCCAGCTAGTGGAAGATTTGCTTGACGTTTCCCGGATTATTCAAGGCAAGCTGGCCCTGAAACCCGGCTGGTTCTATATGGTAAGGACGATCGAGGCGGCTAATAATTCAGTTCGTTTGGCAGCCGAGGCCAAGTCTGTCACCGTTTCGTTAGAACTTGACCCCTCAGTCAGCTTGATGTGGGGCGACGCTCAGAGGTTGCAGCAGGTAGTGTGGAATTTGCTGACTAACGCCGTCAAGTTTACGCCTTCGGGGGGAAATGTGCAAGTGCGCTTGTCTGCGGTAGCTGTTAGCGATTCCTCATCACTCAATTACGTGCAAATTACTGTCAGCGATACCGGAAAGGGCATTTCTGCTGAGTTTCTGCCCTACGTGTTCGATCGCTTCCGACAAGCAGACGGCTCGAAAACTAGGGCTGACAGCGGTTTGGGACTGGGATTGGCCATCGTCGAGCACTTGGTGCAACTCCACGGGGGCACTGTGACTGCGGAAAGTCCCGGTAAAGACCAGGGTGCGACATTTACGGTGACACTGCCACTCAAACAGCCTCGGAGTAAGAAGGGGCAGTTGAGATGAGTCGCCGCCGGATATTTTAGTTAGTGATATCGCTATGCCCGTTGAGGACGGCTACTCGCCGATCCGCAAAGTGCGATCGTCCGAATCCGACAAAATCAAGCGCTTGCCGGCCGTGGCGCTGACAGCTTATGCTAGCGAAGAAGACCGCGATCGGGCGATCGCCGCTGGTTACAACTGATATCTTGCACCATTCTCAAGAACGGGCTCTCCGGCCCGTTCCACAAGAAAATTCACTCTTTGTGGAACAGGCATCTTGCCTGTTCCTAAAAGGCTAATTGAGAATGGTGCAAGATGTGAGTTACAACGAACACTTAACAAAGCCGATCGAACCCGTTGTCTTCGCCACCGTTTTAGCCAAGTTAACTCAGTAGGGCGATCGGGCTAGAGCGTGTTTTCTTGCCTCTTCTGTAGGTTGGGTTAAGCGTAGCGCCACCCAACAAATCTACGAAAAATGTTGGGTTTCGTTCCTCAACCCAACCTACAATTTAAGGCTAAACAACAAAGAGTGGGAGAGTGAAGGAGCAAAGATTATTCCTACAGCAGCGCCGTTACTCAAATGCTTTGTAGTTTGCTACGAGTTAACAAATATGTATCAGCCTATCTACATAGTGCGGCTCGATGAACGCACAAATAACGTCTACATTTTGGCTGGTGAAACTATCGAAATAGAGATTTATCCTAACGGGCAATGGAGATACTCTGATGAACCGACCTAATTTTCAAACTATGACCAGAAAGGAATTGCGAGCTTACGTACTTGCTCACCGAGAAGATAATGAGGCTTTCTATGCTTTTGTCGATCGGCTGCATGAATCTGTAGCCGTAACAGAGGCAGCAGTTGTTAAATGGTTGCACTTCCAGAACCCGAATCAAACTATTAATAAACTTCCCGAAAGCTGCTCTAGCTGGACTTTGACAGATTCCGAAGGAAAGAAAACAGAAGTTAAAATTCAAAATATGGGCAGTTCTCTGCCAACCAATAAGCCATTTATAGAGCTTTTAATTAACGACACGATCGCCGAGAGACACAAAGAAATTAGAAAGGTTATCACAGTTTTTGTAAGTAAAAATGAATCAAATGCCAAACAGCTAGAAACAGAACTGACAGAAGCAAATTTTGACAGCAGGGCCCAATCTTCGCTGGTAGTTGGCTATATTGAACCCGGAGGAACATTTCAGAGCCTGTAGGGTACGCCAATTGCCGGGGGTAAAGGCAGACTACAGCAGTTAAAATACGATTATCAGCGCAATTGGTTCACACCCATGCCCCTTTATCCCCTCAACCGCCCAGCAGTCAAACTTTTCAGCAAGCTTCCCCTGCGAATGGTTCTGATTGTTCCCTTTGTTTTGCAAACAGTCAGCGCCGTCGGGCTAGTGGGCTATCTTTCTTTCAAAAGTGGTCAGGAATCAGTCGAAGATGTAGCGCATCAGTTAATCGAACAAGTAGGAGAACGTACCCGCGATCGCCTCACCGATAATAATGGGCCCTCGGCAATCAATACCTTTCTGGCTAGGCTGCAATTCTCGGCGTCGGGACAAACTTTTATTATGGATCGATCGGGCAATCTGATTGCCACATCTACACTAGAAACACCCTTGGTGACGCAAACAACAAAGCAACCGACGCCATTGCTAGCCACCAACAGCAAGGATGCCCCAACGCGAGATATTGCTCGACAACTCGCCAACCGATTTGGCAACTTCCGCACGCTGCAAACAACCCAGCGATTTACCCTGGCGAACAAGGGCGATAGGCAATTTGTCCGCGTCACTCCCTATCGAGATTTCCGTGGCTTGGATTGGTTGATTGTGGTGGTGGTGCCAGAGTCTGATTTCATGGCTCGCATTCAAGCAAATACGCGCAATACATTGTGGTTATTGACGGGTACGCTGCCGCTGGCGATCGCGATCGGATTTTTGACTTCCCGTTGGGTAACAAAGCCAATTATGCGCTTGAATACGGCAGCCAAAAATGTTGCCCAAGGAAAATGGGATAAACCTTTAGAAAATAAACGCTTGGATGAAGTCGGAGAACTCGCCAATTCCTTCAATTTTATGGCCGCGCAACTGCAACAGGCTTTTGCAGACCAAAAATCTTTAAATGAAGCTTTAGCGCAGAGCGAGAGCCAACTCAAGCAATTTATCGAAGCCATACCTGCGGGAGTATCTATCCACGATGCCTCGGGTAAAGTCGTGTACTTCAACGAAACTGCCAAGTATTGGCTCGGCGTAGAAACTATCCCCGATTCGACTTTAGAAGAAGCAGTAGAAGTTTATCAAATCTATCGCCAAAACCAGCCGTATCCAACTGAAGAACTTCCCGCATTCCGAGCACTGCGCGGCGCAACGGTATTCCTTGAAGATTTAGAACTTAATCGAGATGGGAAATTTATTCCTTTTGAGGTGCGCGCCACACCAATTTTCGACGAAGGCGGAAACATTATTTATGCCATCACTGCTTTTTCTAACATCGTACAGCGCAAACAAGCTGAAAAAATCTTAACTGACTACAATCGCACTTTAGAAGCCGAAGTGGTCGAACGTACCTGCGCCTTAGCTCGTGCCAACGAACTATTACAATATGAAATTGCCGAGCGCAAATTGCTCGAACAAAAACTTTCCACTTCTACTGAGCAAGTTGTGAAAATATTTGAGTCTATTACAGATATTGTATTGATTTTTGAATACGAAGAAAAAACCATCCAAATTATACCCACAAAGGGAATTTTTCAATACAACTATCAGACGAATCAGATCGACTCCATCATCGAACAATTTTTTCATGAGCCAAGGGAGGAGATTTATTTTGATCGAGTTCGACAGGCATTGGAAACCCAACAAACTATTAGTTTTGATTACAGTCTGCCGATTAATAACCAAGAAGTTTGGTTTGCTGCTAAAATTTCGCCGCTGTCGGATAGCTCTGCGGTTTGGGTAGCGCGCGACATTAGCGATCGCCAGTTGGCGGAATCCCGACTGGTGGAAGCCCAAAAAATTGCCCGTATTGGCAGTTGGGAATACGATATCGCCACAGCAACAACCACTTGGAGTGAAGAAGTCTATCGCATTTACGAACTCGATCCGACTCAAAAACCGCTGCCAAACGAACAATTAATCGAGCGTTTTCATCCAGAGGATCGATCGCGCTATCTGACAATGGTGCGCGATCGAGCTATGTCGGGGCAAAGCTTTGAAATTGATCTGCGGCTGCTCCGAAGAGATGGCTCGATCGGTTACATTGAAGTTCGAGGGAAACCGGTTTATGATGAAAAAGGGCAGTTGCTCCGTTTGTTGGGCACTGTCTTGGATATTAGCGATCGCAAACAAGCCGAGTCAGCTTTGCGAGAAAGCGCCCAGGGAGAACAAGCCATCGCCCGATCGATCGAGCGCATCCGTCAATCCTTAGATATTGACACAATATTCAAAACCACAACATTTGAACTGCGACAAACCCTAAAATGCGATCGAGTCGGTATCTATCGCTTTAATCCTGATTGGAGTGGGGAATTTGTTGCCGAGTCAATGGCTCCGGGCTGGATATCTCTGATGCAACAACCCGACGATTTTAATGTGCCAAACACTCTCGTCGAAGACTCTCGCTGTACCGTGAAAACTATGCAAGCCTCCGGTGAACCAGTGCGGGATACCTATTTACAAAGAAATCAAGGTGGTATGTATGCTAGAGGCGTTCCTTACCGCATAATTGAAGACATATACACCGCTGGGTTGAGTCCTTGTTACCTAGAACTGTTAGAGCAATTTCAAGCTAGAGCCTACGTTATTTTTCCCATATTTTGTGGCAGTCAACTTTGGGGTTTGCTCGCCAGCTATCAAAATTCTGCACCCCGCACTTGGCGCGAAGCAGAAATCAATATTGGGCTGCAAATTAGCACTCAACTAGGAGTCGCCTTACAACAAGCTCAATTGCTCGAAGCCACTCAACAGCAAGCAGTACAGCTTCAACAAGCCGCCTGGGCCGCAGAAGCCGCCAACCTTGCCAAAAGCACTTTCCTGGCAAATATGAGCCACGAACTCCGCACCCCGCTAAACGCAATTCTGGGATTCTCCCAATTGATGCAGCGCTCTACCAACCTCACTCGCGAACAACAAGAAAATATCCGTATCATCAACCGCAGCGGAGAACACTTGCTAGCTCTGATAAATCAAATATTAGATTTAGCCAAAATAGAGGCGGGACGCATTACAATCAACCCAACAAAATTTCAATTAAGCAGCCTGTTGAACGATCTGGCAGAAATGTTTCAACTCCAGGCAATGGATCGACAATTGCAGTTAATATTTGACTGCTCTAGCGAAACTCCCGAATACGTGCAAACCGATCAAATGAAGTTGCGCCAAGTTTTAATTAATCTGCTTTCTAACGCCATTAAATTTACTAAACACGGAGTAATTTGGTTAAGAGTAAGTGCATTTATAGACCGAAAAAATCAGAATTTACCAATCAGTAATTACCAATTACATTTTGAAATAGAAGACACGGGTTCCGGCATAGCTGCTGATGAGTTAGATAAGCTTTTTCAAGCCTTTGTGCAAACCAAAACAGGAACAAAATCTCAGCAAGGAACAGGCTTGGGGCTGGCTATCAGCCAACAGTTTATCAAGCTGATGGGCGGCGTGATTACTGTACGCAGTGAAGTTGGACGCGGCACCACCTTCGCGTTTGATATCCCCGTCAGCGCCGTTGATGCCCCCGCGACTCAACCCGTACAGCCACCGCGTCGGGCGATAGCACTGCAACGCAATCAGCCGCGCTATCGTATTTTGATTGTGGACGATCGAGCCGACAACCGCCAACTGCTGATCAAACTCCTGGCTGCCTTTAACTTTGAACTCCAAGAAGCCACCAACGGCATGGAAGCTATTGAAAAGTGGTCGAGTTTTGAGCCACACTTAATTTTTATGGATATGTGGATGCCCGTGATGGATGGACATGAAGCTACCAAACGCATTAAAGCCACCGTTAAAGGTCAAGCTACGGCAATTATTGCCGTGAGTGCCGGTAACGCTGAGGAAGGGCAAACCGTTACTGTATCAGATGATTGCGATGACTTTATCCACAAACCCTTTCGAGATACAGAAATTTTTGCCACCCTCCACAAACATCTGGGAGTGCGTTACATTTACGGTGAACCGGAGAGTATGCCCGAGTCAACTCAAATCGAGGCTCCGACTCCAGAGACTCTTGCAGCTTTACCCGCAGATTGGCTGGCAGCTTTAGAGAAAGCCACAATTGAGTGCGATTTAGAGTTAATGCTGGTGCAAATTGAGCAAATTCGCGATCGCAATGACGCTTTAGCTAGCGCCCTAGCCACCTTTGCTAACGAGTTTCAGTTCAATCAAATACTAGCTTTCATCCATCCCGAAACGAAATAGGAATGATATTACAGCAGATAGCAGGTTTATGAAGTACACCCCAGATATATCTTATATATCTATCCCCCCGTAGGGACACCGCACCGTGCCCATTGGTGTCCATTTAAGGTAAAACCAATAGTCCCACAGGGATTGGAACTCCTGCCTCAAAGCGAAAGTCTTCGCTATGAGGACTTAGAAGAAGAATTTTTAAACTCATTAGTCCTCTTTGAGAGGACTTTCGCTATTAGACAGGGAATTCATTCCCTGGCGGACTGTCGGGTAGGCGGAAGGACTGGCGGACAAAAAGCTTAAGTTAACACCTATGGGCACGGTGCGGTGTCCCTACTTCATAAACCTGGGATACTACAAACCTGTAAAGGTTATTTTACCGGACTAGATATGAATTACGAACCAACTCCCGTCTTAAAAGGGAATATTTTAATTGTTGATGATATTCCGGCTAATTTGCAACTTTTAGCTCAAATACTCTCGCAGCAAGGGTACAAAACACGCACCGCACCCGACGGCCAACTAGCGCTGCGGTCGATCGAGTTAACTCCTCCTGACTTAATTTTGCTCGACATCATGATGCCCGGTATGGACGGCTACCAAGTCTGCCAAGCATTGAAAAATTCTCCCAAAACCAAGGACATTCCAATTATTTTTATCAGTGCTTTGAATGAAGTATTAGATAAAGTCAAAGCCTTTGAAGTTGGTGGTATAGATTATATCACAAAACCGTTTCACGAACAAGAAGTTCTGGCTCGCGTCTCAAATCAACTCGTGCAGCGCCAGTTGTTCCAGCAAACACAATCCTACGCCCAGCAACTCGAACAAACCGTAACTGAACTAAAGAAAACTCAAGCTCAGTTAATACAGAAGGAAAAAATGGCTTCTTTAGGTCAGCTAGCGGCAGGAATTGCTCACGAAATCAACAATCCCGTCAGCTTTATCTACGGCAATATTGCTCTAGCGGCGGACTATGCACGAGATTTGCTTCGCCTCCTCGAATTGTACCGACATTACTACCCCCACCCCGTTGCAGAAATTATCGGCCAATTGAACGAGATTCAACCCGAATTCATCGCAGAGGATTATCCAAAACTGCTGAAGTCGATGACAGAGGGTGCTTCTCGGATTAGCGAAATAGTGATGTCTTTGCGAAAATTCTCCCGCCTTGGCGAACAAAAGTACAAGCCAGTGGATATTCATGAAAGCATAGACAATACTTTAGTTATTTTGCAGCACCGGCTGAAGGGAACAAACAAAGCTGGTGAGATAGAGGTCATTAAAGACTACAGCCAACTGCCAAGAGTCACCTGTTACGCCAGTGAATTAAATCAGGTGTTCATGAACCTGCTAAGTAATGCTATTGATGCCCTGGAAACTCAACCATCTCCCCGAAAAATTACCATCAGCACTTCAGTAAGTTGTGTGTCAGAATCGGCCCTGCACAATCAAGATTCAACATTAGCCACTCACCACTATAAATCCGTTGTTATTCACATTGCCGATAACGGTTGTGGGATGAGTGAGGAAGTGCGCCACCAGATATTTGACCCATTTTTTACAACGAAGCCTGTAGGCCGCGGTATTGGATTAGGGTTGGCAATCAGTCACGATATTGTAGTGGAAAAACATCGAGGTCAAATCTGTTGTATTTCTGCTCCGGGCCGAGGAACCAAGTTAATTTTGCAAATTCCGATATCTGTAAAATTTTAAATATATATCTCCACAAAAGCAAGTTTTGAACAGGCAAGATGCCTGTTCCACAAAGAGTGAGTTTTCTTGTGGGGAAGGCTAGAAGCCCGCCTAAAAAAAATTATTGAAAATGGTACAACATCATTAACAGACGGAGATGATATATCAGATAGATTGTACCCCAGCATTTGTAGGGAAACGGCAATGCCGTTTCCGGCGCGGGAATTGCCGTTTTCCTACGGGAATTATGGAAGCGGAAAGGCCGTTTCCCTGTGGTTGGCAGTCAGGGAGCATCTCAGTTTTGCATTTAGGAATGAGAATTAAATAACTTCCACTCTTGAAAGTGGGATGGGCGTCCCGCCCGTCCTTTTTGGACGGGCGGG
>NZ_JAUBTI010000037.1:0-19776 GCF_036702415.1 Microcoleus sp. D3_18a_C4
TTTTAGTAGGCATTGACTTTATCGGAAAATTATCATAGTATACCATACAATATGCGTTTTAGATGCTGAACAGCTTACAACATCTTCTATCTTGACTTTAAGCTGAGTCCGAATCTGCTCAAACTTGGTCTGGAAGTCTTTGTGGTTTCTTGCTTCTTTAGAAAGTTCATCGTCAGGACCAAGGATGATTTCTGCATCACCATTCTTACCATCAGTAAAAGTTCTGTAGTATGGTATGGTTGTGAAAATATTGCCACCTTTTGCTATTGTGCCACCCTCAAGGGCATAAATAAGCTGACCCGTTTGATAGGTTACATCAGGAGATTCCCAATTAAAGCCCAAATTGAAACTCTTGCCACGACCAACGTTCCAGTCATCACCACTACGGTACTCACCGTACCGAGTAGCAATAGAAAGGTAGTCAACTTTAGTATGTACAGGTTGTAAGAGAGGATTAGTTGGTTGGGATTGGTTGGGATTGGTTGGGATTGGTTGGGTTGGGTTGGGTTTGATTGGATTAGGATTACTTGGATTTATGCCTAAATTGGGATTGCCTGGATTGGGTTGGGCTAGGTTAGTACCTGAACTATTAGATGCTAAACCGCTACCTTCTTTGTAAGCGATCGCCTTACTGCCATTCCAGTAAATGTGACCGTTTTCAAAGTATTGGATGATATTTCCATCTCCCAATCCCTTTTCTTCACTCGTTGGAGCACCTAACCAGCCTTCCAATCCACCTGTATTCCTGTATGTTTGACGGATGCCTCCGTAAAGCGGGAATGTTCCATTTGCACTGCTGACGATCGACCCATTCTCAAATAGCTGATAGCTCACGCCATTATAGTCGGTGACATCTGAAATGGGATTCCCCAGCGTTCCTTGATAATTCTGGAAAACTGGATAGAAATTGCCACCAATGGTGTGTCCGTTGAGAGAAATTGAATTAGACGGTGGCAGTGGATCGGGATTTTGAATTGGATCGGGATTTTGAATTGGATCGGGATTTTGAATTGGATCGGGATTTTGAATTGGATCGGGGTTCTGAATTGGATCGGGATTTTGAATTGGATCGGGGTTCTGAATTGGTGCTGATACCTCCTTGGGAATCTCAATTGTATCCCCAGCCTGAATCTCACTGGCATTGGGAATGCCGTTATGTTGAGCAATCCAGTTGTAAGCATTAGCAGAAGCATCGCCCATTGTGTCGAGTGCAATTTGACTTAGGGTATCTCCAAACTGAAGAGTGCGAGACTCCCACTCATAGTATTTGCCATTAAACTCATCGGCCGTCGCCCTTTCTAATGGCGTCACCAACCCTTCTTTACCCCAAGTTGTCGGATTCGAGAAAGGTGTCGGAATATAAAGTTGTGGCGCTGTTTCCTTCGCCATTGCTACAGCTTTATTGAAATTCACCACCCCAAAACCTGTTTCTTCATCCCATCCGGGCTCCTTCAAATCGATCGCACTTCCGGTCAAAATATCAATCACTTGGGTAGCATTCAAATCGGGATTACTCTCCCAAACCTTAGACGCCATCCCCGCCGCCTTAGCCGCGGATGCCGAAGTTCCCGCCATCGTGCCTAAATCATCGCCAACAGTCGATAAAGTCGGATTTTCGATCGCACCTCCGGGCACTAAAATATCCAAACCATAGCCGTAGCTGGAATAATCCGATCGCCCAAAGCCATCAGATGAACCAACCGTCAGAATATTCTCAAACTCCTGGGAAGATTGACCCAAAACAGACATCACGTCGCCGTCATTCCCAGCCGCAACAACTAAAAGCACTCCATTCTGACGCGCATTCTCTAATGCAGCACGTTCTCGGTTCGTAAATTCATAACGAGTAGTAATGCTTCCGTCAGCATTTTTCTGAGTTAAATCGAGGGGAAGAAGTGCGATCGCATTCTTCTTCTTCTTTTGTGCTGTCGCTTCACCCACAAAATCAGTTAAAGCTAAATCCCATTCCCCAGAACCAATTGCCCGACTTAAATAAACATTTGCCTTATCGTTGTAGCCATCAATGCCTTTGTCGTTGCCTTGAATCGCACTAACTAAACCCCAGCTAAATGTGCCGTGTTCGTTACCAGTGCCAGCAGTAAACAAAGGATTGCTGTCTTTGTCAATGCGATCGCGCCCCAATGTCACTTTAGAGTAATCCAAATCGGGATTGTTCGTCGCAAATCCAGTGTCGATGATACCGATAAAGGCGCGATTTTCTGGCGGCAAACTAATCGGTAATACGGTTTCAATCGGCGGTTCCGGGTCGATCGGCTGCGACATATCATCGATCGGCTCAAGTCCAACTAGAGGCGGTTCCGGGGCGATCGTAGGCGGTTGCACCGGTGGTGTTGGAGGGGTCGGCAGCGTTGCAACAGGTGGCGTTGTCGCAACAGGCGGCGTTGCCACAGGCAGCGTTTCCACAGGCGGCGTTGTCTCAATCGGTGGCGCGACAGCCACAGGTGGTTTTGTCTCCACAGGTGGCGTTGTCTCAATCGGTGGCGTTTCCACAGGAGGCGCTACAGCAAACGGCGGTTTTGGATCAATCGGTGGCGTTTCCACAGGAGGCGTGACAGCTACCGGCGGTTTTGGATCAATCGGTGGCGTTTCCACAGGAGGCGCGACAGCAACCGGGGGTTTTGGATCAATCGGTGGCGTTTCCACAGGAGGCGCGACAGCAACCGGCTGCTTTGATTTGACATAATCGATCAATTTCTTGCCGCCATCGAGTTTAGTCCAATCCTTACTTGGATCGATCACTTTGTCGATCGACACTGCTTTGCCCGTCGCGCCTGTTAAATTGAAAACCAAATCGTTATAATCTTTATCTGAACCCTGATCGACGCGCTGATCTTCCATTGCAAATGCCTTGCCATTGCCAGTGACATCTGCTACTTGACCGTACAACCAAGCATCATCTGGATTAGTGCTAGATAATGACAACAGCGGGCGTTTGTCACCGCCGGCACCGGGATTCTTAAACACATCTTGCACTGTACCATTTGGCACCAGCATCACGGCAAAAGCTTCTCCCGGTTTCATCGGAAATGTTTTCGCGCCGCTGTACTGCCCTTCGTTATAATTTCCCTCTCCTAAACGGCCGTTAAATAGCGGATTTGCACCTTCTGTGGGGTCAGAAATTACTACGTGACCCAAGGTAGAATTGGTCAAGGATCGTCTTGCTGCTTCTTTGATAAATTCCTGAGAACCAGGAGTAAATTTCTCCATTCCCAGCACGCTGAAAATGGCAACTTCACCTTTATAATTGCCGCCGTCGTGCAGCCAGTCAAAGCCAACTTGTCCCGTTGAATCTGTAGCGAAAAAGCCGGAGTCAACCCCTAAACCTGTCAGCGGGTCAACTTTGCCATCTGGGGTTAAACTAACTTGATAATTTGTATCGCCCGAAGGTGCAGAAATTTTGAGTGCATAATTGGTTGCGCCCAAATTATCGATGCTAAAAGTTCCCGAATTTGTGCCGTTTGTTTCGATGTCTTTGACGACTTTTCCCTGACTGTCGAGGAGTTGCATCCCGACAATGGAACTAAATCCTTCAGCCGTAACTCGAAAGCTGCCTGTATTAAGCCGATTAAAACGATAGGTGTCTGTGGGGTCAGTTTTACCTGCGAAGTCGATGGAGAAATAGTTGTCGTTCAGATTGCCGATCGATATATTAGACATGATGCACCTTGATTAATTCGATAACTGTGGGCTGATATTGATCTATCTGAAGTGCGTCGGAGTTTTTATGCGTTTTGTAATATAACTTCACAAAGAGTGTGGGGTTAACTCGCTGAACTTCCATCGCTACTTATTTATCTGGAGTAAGTTTTAGTTTTTATGCAAAGTTTCAGTCTTTGTAGCATAACTTTACACAAACTACCGGGAATCGAGGTTTTACATCCACCTCACACTCAGGGAGATGGATATAATTGCGATTGGCTGATGCCTGTTCTCCCTATTGTGGTAAAATCTGATGGTGAGAAGACCTTTGCGGAATTTGGTATTTTCTCATGCCTCCGGGGTCGCCTGCTGCTTGATTAAGAACTAACAAAAAAAACACCGCGAATAAAATTGTCTCCCAACCAAAAGGTGCCGGCTTCGGTTCTTCTTTGGGTTGATCTGTAACCGACTCGACGTTGACTTTGATGTCGAGTTTGCCCTCAATGACTTTGCCTTTGAAAAGTCCATCGCTGGCAACACCCTTAAATCGCATTGGATTAGTTTGTTCTGCTGACATTGTGGTTATCCTTGTGTTGGTAGATTATGAAAAAACCAAATTCAATGAAGGGCGAGATCCTTTCTAAATCTGGCGTATAAATGGCGCCAGATTCAGACAATCAGCAATCAGCCAGACATAAAATCAGAATTTTTTTGAGCAATGTGTCGGCCAATTCGTTGCAGTTTGGACAATCCCGTCCTTTTCCAAAAAGAGTAAATAGTCTGTGTCTTGATATTTAACTGTCGGGCGATGACTGCCATTTTTTCGGGCGACTGCTGCAAAAACAATCTTTGAACAAGAATTTGACAGTTGCAGTCGGGACGGTTTCGAGGATAACAATTCCGAAGTTCGTATTCTGGATCTCGATAGATGTATTTTACGATCGCCCGTGCTACAGCTTGTTTTTCTTGTCTCTCAATCCGTTCGATTTCCACCTCCAAACCATCTAAACAGTCATTGTAAAATCGACTACGTTCTAAAGCGTCTAAATCTAAGGGAAGTATGTTTGGATTTTTGGCAGCATATAAATCGTGAATTCGATACTTGAGATAACGGTTAATCCAAGTCATGATACTGTCTTGAATGGGAGAACTGCGGGGATGAAACTTGTGAAGGTTCTTGTCTAACCATTCCCAAGTTTTATTAACGGCTTCATAATAATAGGGATGAGAACTTTTTGACAATTTTGGCAAGCGTTGCAGTTCCCGCAATAACCGATCCATCAATTTTCGACGCTGGGGATTATCCCGTGATAGCAAGCAGATATTTAAAATTAGCTGACATAACAGCTCGTCTTTAGAACTGCGATCGGAATATTGTTCCAGTCTCAACCTCAATTTATCTATGCCATCCATAATCACTCTTTTAGTAAATGTAGATGTAACACTGTGAAAACTTTGGGCTAAGTTGGTAGAGATGAAAAACGATTGAACTAACTCGAACGCTTGTAGGTAAAATTGGGACAGTTAACCTACACCTAGTTTTGTACAGTTGGTTACTTCTACATATTTTCCAGGATTCGCCTAATCAAAACAATGCTAAAATTCACACACAAAGTTCACAACTTTTATAAAAAAATCACAAAAATCACAAAAATCACAAAAAATCTTTTATAATCACTAAAAAAATAGATGAATTGGGGAAAGCAATGGAACCTGAAGAAATGTTGAGCCTGTTGGATAAGTGGGTTTTGGAAAAGAAAGGCAAGTCGCTGGATTTTGTAGAAAAAGAAATTATTCGTCTAAGCTGGCTGGATGTGGATTATGCAGATATGAACATTTCTAACTACAGCCCTAATTATGTCGAGAGAAGGCTGGCCCAGGGTTTATGGGCTTTAGTATCCGAGGTGATTGGAGAAGGGAAAAAAATTACTAAAAAAAAATTCAAGCTGGCGATGGAAGAAGCAATCAAGAAGCGATCGCGCCCGGAAGCACCAGCAAGAGAAATGACTTTGTTTGATGCGGCGAAGGATGCTAACAATCGAGGGTTTAACTTAAAACAAGCTGGCGACTTAATTGAAGCTCGAAAACAATTCGATCTAGCTATTAAAATCAACCCAGATAATGCAGTGACTTACTACAATCAAGCATTGATGTATGAAGAAGCGGGAAAAGTCGATCGGGCGATGGAACTGTATCAGGATGCAGCATTCCTAGGCTTGGCTGCTGCTTACTGCAAGTTGGGCCGTTTGTATATCATTGAATATAAAGATTTGCGGAAATCAGTTGAAAAAATTGGGCTAGGTTTAAAGCTGGTGAAAACCGAGAAAGTTGAGAATAACAAAATAGTCAAAGCAGGGTTGTTAACCTACCTTGCTTGGGCTTGGAAGGAACAAGGATGCTATGAAGAAGCTTTGGACAAGCTGCAAGAGGCTGTTAAATTACAGAGCGATCGGGGTTTAACTTATGGCATCATGGCCCAAGTGCAAGAAAATCTGGGGAATGATGCAGAAGTTGTGAAAGCTTGGAAACACTGTTTGGAATATGCTAACTCCGATGAGCCAGATGAAGATGTTTACATTGGTAAGGCTCGTCAGCGTCTGAAGCAATTAGGTGGCTCTAATTAAATGTAAAATGATCTCGCGCGGTGAGATACCCGACTGCTTTAAGAAGTCGGGTATCGGGGAATTCTGTTTTTTAGGTGGATTTACTTAAGTGCGATCGCACTTATTTGAGATTTAGCCTTAATCAAGGACAGGGGTATTCATTGCCATGTCGATCGATACAAATTCGGGGTATCATGTTAGTTGTGGCTGACCCAAGGGCGATTCGAGCGATTGAAGCACCTGAAACTGCGGCTAGTACCAAAGTTATGTTGCCGATCGCGATCGAGCAGATGAGGAGGGGTGAAATCAAGACTTTGCAATTCATACTCTTGTCTCCAAGTCAATTTTTTGAACCAAGGACAACTGAGTTAGGCCTAACTGCTGTCTACAATCACAATGTACTGAAACAAAAGAGTGACAACCAGATTGATTCAGTGCAGATAACAGTGCCGTTCTGCATCGAGCTGCATTTTTGTATATATCTGCATTTATCTGCATTTATCTGCATTTATATGGGTCGTTAAACTTCAAGAAAATACAACGCTAAAATTATTGTAATAATGACTCAAAAACGCAAGAAACTTCGTGGATTACTAGCCACTGATAACGGCTCCAAAATCATTGAGGATCAAAGGTTTAAGAAAGGATACTCTTACGAAAAATTAGCAGAAATTGCGGCTGTAAATGTTGACCAAGTTAAAAGACTCAGTAATCCCCATTGGGGCTATCCGGTTCAGCGAGATGCTATTGAAAAGATTGCTAAAGCCTTAGATTTGCATCCTAGAGATATCGTGAATCCTAATGAATGGTATCCACTGCTAACTGGGCAAGAAGTTCGAGTCGGTGCAAAGATGTGGATCGATCCTGTGGTTTTCGAGACAGTGCCACCAGATATCATTCTTGAAATCTCCAGAATCCTAGAAAGAATTCCCGGCAATATTTCGATTCAAATAAATCAAATACAAGAGGGTAGTTTGATTGTATATTTTGAGACAGATCCCACAGGATTTGAGGAAATTCAAACTAGATTTAGGACAGGAGAGTTAACCCAATTACTTAATATGAAAGTTAAGGATGTAAGACTAGATTATGTAATAGTACCGCCAGTGAATTTAAATATATGGTTCCAAAATAACTTTGTTGAGGCGCTTCAGGAAGGATGGTTGACAACTGCTGATATATTGGGTATTAGAAGGCTTCAAGAAGCTTTTAGGTCAAATACCGTTCAACGAGTTAAACAAATTCAAATGGGCGATCGTACCCTCGCTTTAACTCTGGATTTAGAGAAACAAGAAGATCAAACCATTAGCCTATTTCTGGGGATATATCCGCTTCAAGAGCAAACCTATTTACCAGAAGACCTCAAGCTTACTGTTTTTTTTGAATCCGGCGAACCTGTCGAACTCCTAGTTAATGAAGACAGAGATGGATTTAAACAAGAAATCTCATTCTCACCAGGAGAAGAGTTCAGCGTTCAAGTGACTTCAGGCGATGACAGCCTTACCGAATATTTTGAATTTTAACTAATTGAGAAGGTCAAAAAAACACCTATGGCCAAACGAATTTTCTTAAAAATCAACAGGGGAAGTTTTGAGGAAGGGTTTGATGTCACTCTGCAAATTGCCAAAGAAGGTCAGCCTTTTTTTACTGGAATGGATTTTCAGCTTCCACCAAGTCCCGACAATATTTCTAACATTTATCAGGATTTGAAAAAGAATTATTCATATTTGCGTCAGTGTTTGACTTTTCGTAATTCAGAAAGACTCAAACAGCGGATTACTCCGAATGATACTGCCACAGCCCGAGAAAAATGTCGCTTATCTTATCAAAAATTGACAAAAAGTGTCAATTTTTGGTTAAATCAATACGACTGTGTTGAATTTAGAAAACTTAACGATCGGCTCCTGCAAGAATTAGGAGAAAGTCAAGGAAAACAAGAAGAAGTTAGGTTTTTTATTCAAGCAAAAGATGATTTGCTCAACAAAATTCCTTGGCACGAATGGAGTATATTTACTTCTAGTAAAGCTAAAGTAGAAATTGCCTTGAGTCCGCCCAATTTTGACCGAGTTGAAAAACTCACCCGAGTTGGCGACAAGACTAAGCTGAGAATCCTAGTAATTTTGGGCGATAGTGAAGGACTGAATCTAGAGGAAGAACGTGCTACCTTAGAAGAAGGTTTTTCAGATGCAGAGGTCAGATTTCTCCCAGAACCGACGCGGGAAGTTGTTAGCGATCGCATTGGATACGAAAACTGGGATATTCTGTTTTTTGCGGGACATAGTTCCAGTGATGATAACAAAGGACGAATTTATACTAGAACAACTGAGCCTAAAGAATATTTAACAATAGATCATTTAAAGCCAGGGTTAAAAGATGCGATCGAACGCGGGTTAAAATTAGCGATTTTCAATTCCTGTGACGGGTTGCAACTTGCTTATGATTTGGCAGAGTTAAATATTCCGCAATTAATTGTCATGCGAGAACCCGTACCCGATCGGGTTGCACAACGGTTTTTAAAGCACTTTTTAAAAGCTTTTTCTAATAACCGAGAATCTTTATACCAAGCTGTTCTGAAAGCACGAACCATGTTGAGGACAGAAGGGTTAGAAGATGAGTTTCCTGGTGCAGCTTGGATGCCAATTATTTGTCAAAATCCCGCTGAACCTTCTCTCGTTTGGTCACCACCCACGAGTTGGGAAGATAAAAAGATTGAAAATTTAGGTATAATTCGCAAAAAACTTTTACTGGCAAAATCACAAAGAGAGATAAAAGAAATTTTATTTGATGTAGACTTTTTTCTCGAAAAGTATCCGAAAGATCCCAAAGGACGGAGCTTGAAAGCGGAAATAGAGCAAGCTTTAGAACATGAAAATACTCAAACTAATTTCCCCAAAAAAACTTGGAAAACCGAACATACTCTCACAGAGCATTCAGACATTATTAAATCACTCGCCATTCACCCAGACGGTCAAATTTTCGCTAGTTGCAGTCTCGATCAAACTATTAAAGTGTGGAACTTGACAACAGGAGAACTCCTAGAAAATCTCACCGAACATTCTGGAGGCGTGACTTGCGTTACTTTCAGCAGCGACGGAAAAACTCTTGCCAGCAGCAGCGCCAATCCCGACGGTACTATTAAATTGTGGGATACTCAAACCTGGCAACTAAAACGCACTCTCAAAGGCGATGACTGGGTGGTTCTTTCTGTATGGTCGATCGCCCTAACTCCTAATGGCAAAACTTTAGTCAGCGGACACCACGCTGACAGTACCGTGAAAGTTTGGAACCTCGAAACCGGGGAATTGCGACACACTCTCAGAGGTCATGTTTGGGCAGTTCACGACGTTGCGATCGCTCCCGACGGCAATATAATTGCTAGTGGAAGTTTCGACAGTAATATCAAGCTTTGGAATCTTAACACAGGCAGAGAAATCCGCAACTTAAACGGCCCTGGTGACGGCCCTATTGGTTGGCCTCGTTCTTTCTTTAGCGACAACATTGTTTATAGTGTCACCTTCAGTCCCGATGGACAAACTCTCGCCAGTGGCGGTGTCAAGCAACCGATTAAACTGTGGCGTTTAAGCAGTGGAGAACTCAAAAGTAACTTGACAGGACATACGGATGATGTTCACGCTGTTGCCTTTAGTCCTGATGGGAAATATCTCGCTAGCGGTAGTGCCGATCGCACTATTAGAATTTGGGATTTATTTACCGGAGAAGCAATGCACACTCTAGGACATTCAGACACTGTTTATTGCCTTGCCTTTAGTCCTGACGGAGAAACTCTCATCAGTGGTAGCCGAGACAGAACTATTAAGATTTGGCGTTTTTCCACCTGACAATAATTACTAATATTGCTTTTTGAACAGGCAAGATGCCTGTTCCACAATAATTATTGGAGATATCTATTAAAAAATATCCCCAACGATCATTCCCGCCAATATGACAAATCCCACCCAAACATTTTGGCGAAAAATTTGACCGTAAACAGGCTTAGGAATATCCGCATTCCGCAGTTGACTGTACTGCAAAAACCACAGAACCGCCGCCCAAAAAATTGCAATCCAAAAGCCAATATGCAAGTGCAAATTCATCCCCATTGCTGCCAATAAACCGACAGTACCAACAAAGAAAAACCCCACAGCATTAGCGGCATTATCTCCGAAAAATATCGCGCTGGAATTCACCCCCAAACGCAAATCATCTTCCCGATCGCTCATCGCATAAACTGTATCAAATCCCATCGTCCAAAACACGACTGCACCCCACAGCAGCCAAGTCGCTAATTCTAATTCGTCAACGGCGGCGCTCCAACTAATTAAAACAGCAAATCCCCAGGCAATTGATAACACTAATTGCGGCACTGGAAAGAATCTTTTTGCCAGCGGATAGCAGATAATTACTGGTACGGCGGCGACACACAGCCAGAAGCTTAAAGGATTGAGATACAAAGCGAGAATGGCCGCGCAAGCAAAGGAAATTAATGCAACTCCTATTCCCGTTTGCACGGTGAGGGCGCGGGATGCTAGGGGGCGCGATCGCGTCCTTTCTACTTCGGGATCAATATCGCGATCCCATAAGTCGTTGATGACGCATCCCGCCGCACTCGTGGCTAGGGTACCCAACACAATCACGCCCACCAATGCTGCGGGCGGCCTCCCCTCTGCTGCTAAAAAGACGGCCCAGAGGGCTGGAATCATTAAAATGAGCCTTCCTGCTGGTTTGTCCCATCTCAAAAGCCTCACGACGGTTAGCAATGTGGATTCGGGTTGGCGATCGGGCTCTTTAAGCATTTCAATTCTAGATTTGATATTTTTAACTCTAGATTTTATCAAATTTTAGGCACAATCACTTACTATCTCTGCTGGCGAGCATACTTCTATCGGAATTTAAAATAGGTGAAAGTCTTGCCCAGTCAGCAGTTCCCGATTTTTGCTAATTTAATAGAATCCCTAACTGGATTCGTGAAATAATCATAAATATCTGTCAACCCCGATACTCCAATGGTTAATTCACTTGCTTCTGCGGAGTCAAATCGCATTATTGCTGCTATTGATATGGGTACTAACTCATTTCACATGGTGGTGGCGCGCATCGATCCGAAATTGCCCGCGTTTACGATTATTGCTAGAGAAAAAGATACGGTTCGGTTGGGCGATTGTGAGGTTAAGACAGGGTGCTTGAAGTCCGAGGTTATGGAAAGGGCGATCGCCACTCTGCGCCGTTTTCAAGATATTGCTAAAACTTTCAATGCGGAACAAATTATCGCTGTGGCTACGAGTGCGGTTCGGGAAGCTCCTAACGGGCGGGATTTTCTCAAACAAGTTGCTGACGAATTAGACCTGGATGTGAGTTTAATTTCCGGTCAAGAAGAAGCGCGGAGAATTTATCTCGGTGTTCTTTCGGGTATGGAATTTAACAATCAGTCGCAGGTAATTATTGATATTGGAGGCGGTTCTACGGAGTTGATTTTAGGAGACAGTTCTGAGCCTCGCTGTCTCACGAGTACAAAAATTGGTGCTGTTCGCTTAACAGGACAATTTGTCAAAACTGACCCGATTAGCAGGGAGGAGTTTGCTTATTTGCAAGCTTATATTCGGATTTCGCTGGAAAGACCGATCGACGAATTGCGCTCTCAATTCAATGCTGGCGAACCTTTGCGCTTGATTGGCACTGCTGGAACCATCGAAACTCTGGCTGCAATTAACGCTCGCGAAAAGTTTGGAACAGTGCCGAATCCCCTAGCCGGATATCAGTTAAGTTTAAAAGATTTGCGCGATTTAGTCAATCGCTTTCGCAAACTTTCTTATGCCGAAAGGTTGGCAATTCCGGGAATGTCGGACAAGCGGGCGGAAATTATTCTCGCAGGATCTATGATTTTGCAGGAAGCTATGACACTATTAGGAATTGAATCGCTGACTGTGTGCGATCACTCTCTGAGAGAAGGCGTAATTGTTGACTGGATGCTGGCGCACGGTTTAATTGAGAACCGCTTGCGCTATCAAGGTTCAATCCGCCAGCGCAGCATTCTGCACATGGCTGAGAAATATCAAGTCAATTTAGAACAAAGCGAAAGAACCGCAGCATTTGCGCTCAATTTCTTCGACCAAACTCAAGGAATTCTACACTATTGGGGAACCGAAGAACGCGAGTTGCTGTGGGCTGCCGCGATTCTGCACAACTGCGGTTTGTACGTCAGTCATTCAGCGCACCACAAGCATTCTTACTATTTAATTCGCAACGGTGAGTTATTGGGATACACTGAAACTGAGATTGAAGTAATTGCGAACTTAGCTCGCTATCACCGGAAAAATCCTCCCAAAAAAAAGCACGATAATTTTGTAATTCTTCCGAAAAAATACCGGGAACTCGTCAGTAAATTGCATCCTTTTCTGCGATTGGCTGTGGCTTTGGACAGGCGGCAGATTGGCGCAATTTCTGATTTTAAATGCGAACACCGCCCGGAAGTTCGAGAGTTTCATTTGCGGCTGCAGCCGCTCAATCCCGAAGACAATTGCGCTCTGGAACTCTGGAGTTTGGATTATAAAAAGCCATCTTTTGAAGATGAGTACAATCTAAAATTAGTGGCAAATTTGGAACCTACTCTGGTTCCGGTTTAAATACAAAGCCGAGGCTGGAAACGAGAAACTGTAGGGTGTGCAGTCCGCACCCTACAGTTTCAACTTAACCCCAAGTCTAGTACCAATATTGTGTTTTACTCCACAGTTCTCCCGATCGCCCTAGCCTGCATTCTGAAGGCAGGGTAGATTAATTTTAGAGAGGATAAATCAAGGCGATATGACTATTTGCTGAGGCTATACGAAAGATTTAAGTAGTGTCTCATATCATGTCCGGTCGAGCGAGATCGATTTTTGTAGGTGCTCCTCTCACCAACAATACCTGCCAATAATTGACAATCTCACAAACCCGCCCCCACCGGGATATTATGGTTAATCGATCGGACATGATATTAGCGATCGTTCTGATACAACTGGATTCCATATTATCTACAAACCAGGTAGCCCAATTACTGTAAAATCCTGTTGAGTGATGAGATTAGCTGACACGCCTTTTAGGCTAGCTAAGATTTGATCTGTGTTGGCAATTTTGATAAAAGTTGTAGTGTTTTCTTCAACTATGCTGAGTCGATCGACCGTTAACCCTCCCGTCAAAATTAATAAATCTTCACCTTGCGTAAAATCAGCGATGACATCGCGGCCTTCTCCCGCAGTCAAGAAAAAGTAATCGCGCCCGCTTCCCCCTTGCAGCGTATCGTTTCCGAAGTCTCCCCTCAACCAGTCGTCGCCAATTCCCCCAATCAAAGTATCATCACCCTCACCCGCGTACAGAGTATCGCTACCGTCACCGCCGCACAATTGATCGGCATCTTGATGACCAAAAATTAAATCATTGCCGCCACCGCCGCACAAATAATCTTTTTGACTGCTAGCATCCGTCGCGATATTGTCAATATCTCCGAAAATCGTATCCTCGCCATCGCCGCCGCAGATGGTGTCATTTCCCAACTCTCCAAACAGCAAATCATTGCCAAAATCCCCGCAAATTATATCGTTATTTTTGCCACCATGTAAGGTATCATTGTCCTTGCCGCCGCTTAGAGTATCTTCGCTTTCTTGCCCGTACAAAACGTCGTTGCCGTTATTGCCAAAAAGCAAATCTTTTCCTGTCAAGCCACCGTCAGGCGCATCAGAAGTGCCGCCAAATAAACTGTCATTACCTTCATCACCAAGCAGGCTATCGTTGCCTTTGTCGCCCCAAACTACGTCATTATCTTTGCCTGCGATCGCCACATCTGGATCTTTACCCGCATAAATAATGTCATTCCCAGCGTGGCCGACGAGATAGTCGTTATTTTCGTTGCCAAATATGGTGTCGCTGTCTGCATCCGCGCCAACAGTAACTGGGCTAGCAAGGCCACCGTAAATATTGTCGTTGCCTGGAAAGCCAATTACCAAGTCGCTGCCGTTAAAACCGTTGATGCTGTCATTAATATGGCTGCCGATTAGGGAATCGCTGCTGTCTGTAGCGTTGAGGATATTTTCAGGGATATTGGGGTCGGGAATGGAAGTGCGATCGGGTAAAGTGATTCGATCGCGCATACAGTCTTCCGAAGCCACAGGAATTAGCGCAGGTGTGGGGGTTTCGGTTGGTGGAGATGTGGTTGGGGCGATCGAATTCTGATGGGCGATCGGCGTTTCCGCCGGTTTAGCCGTCGCAATTGGAGTTTCTCCAGATGTCGGAATTGGCGTTTCCGCAGGAATTGGCGTCGGAGTCGGTGTCGGAATTGGAGTTTCCGCAGGAATTGGCGTCGGAGTCGGTGTCGGAATTGGAGTTTCCGCAGGAATTGGCGTCGGAATTGGCGTCGGTGTCGGAATTGGAGTTTCCGCAGGCGTCGGAGTCGGCGTCGGAATTGGCGTCGGTGTCGGAGTCGGAATTGGCGTCGGTGTCGGAATTGGAGTTTCCGTAGGTGTGGGAATTGGAGTTTCCGTAGGTGTGGGAATTGGAGTTTCCGTAGGTGTCGGAGTCGGAGTTGGAGTTTCCGCAGGCGTCGGAGTCGGTGTGGGAATTCGAGTTTCCGCAGGCGTCGGAGTCGGAATTGGCGTCGGTGTCGGAATTGGAGTTTCCGCAGCCGTCGGAGTTGGAGTTTCCGCAGGCGTCGGAGTCGGAATTGGCGTCGGAGTTGGAGTTTCCGCAGGAATTGGCGTCGGAATTGGCGTCGGAGTTTCCGCAGGAATTGGCGTCGGAATTGGTGTCGGCGTCGGAGTTGGAGTTTCCGCAGGAATTGGCGTCGGAATTGGTGTCGGCGTCGGAGTTGGAGTTTCCGCAGGAATTGGTGTCGGCGTCGGAATTGGAGTTTCCGCAGGTGTCGGAGTCGGCGTCGGAGTTGGAGTTTCCGCAGGAATTGGCGTCGGAATTGGCGTCGGTGTCGGAGTTGGAGTTTCCGCAGGAATTGGTGTCGGTGTGGGAGTTGGAGTTTCCGCAGGAATTGGTGTCGGTGTCGGAGTTGGAATTTCCGCAGGAATTGGCGTCGGAATTGGCGTCGGTGTGGGAATTGGAGTTTCCGCAGGTGTCGGAGTCGGAGTTTCCGCAGGTGTCGGAGTCGGAGTCGGAATTGGCGTCGGTGTGGGAATTGGAGTTTCCGCAGGCGTCGGAGTCGGAGTTGGCGTCGGAATTGGCGTCGGAGTTTCCGCAGGCGTCGGAGTTTCCGCAGGCGTCGGAGTTTCCGCAGGCGTCGGAGTTTCCGCAGGCGTCGGAGTCGGAGTTGGCGTTTCTGCAGGTGTCGGCGTCGGAGTCGGAGTTGTATCTACAATAGTCAAAACAGCACTAGAAATTGCTCCTAAATCTGCTCCGTTAGTGGGATTGTTCAGAGTTAAATTAACAGTTTCATCCTCTTCTATCCCTGAATCATCAACAAGGGGAATCGTGAAAGTTTGAGCAGTTTCGCCAATCCCAAAATTTAATGTTCCCGATGTCTGGTTATAGTCACTACCAGCATTAGCAGTGCCATTACTTGTAGTGTAACTGACAGCAGCAGCCACATTAGCATCAGTGCGAGTAACGGTAATTGTGGCAAATTGACCGTTTTCATTAACGCTGTAGTTGGCGTTGCTGAAATTAAATGTGCCTGGATTGGTGAGGTTGATAATGAACGATTGGGTGTCAGAAGTATCGAGTCCTTCGTTATCTCTACCGCCATTATCTATCAGGTTTAGAGTGATATTAGCACTGCCGATCGCCCCCGGCACCGGTGTAAAGGTTAGCGTCCCCACCGAGTCGATCGCAGGTTGTACACTAAACAAAGCAGCATTATCATTCCCTAGCACTTGAAAAGCCACAGTTTGTCCCGATTCGTTGGCAGGGCCTGGAGAAATCGCAGTCGCCCATCCGGGGATGGTTTGTGGCCCCGAATTGCTGCTGAGAGTGCGATCGACTCCTTTGACAAACGAAGGTGGATCGTTGACTGGATTAACTGCGATCGAACTTGTTAAACTATTAGTGCTAAACGGCGTTGTTCCACCAGTAACTGAAGCATTGACGCCCGCACTACCGTTACCCACTCCGTTACTTCCATCCCACGCCCGAAAAGTAATTGTTGGTTCGCTTCCAGGTGTACTGTAATAGTCTGGGTTGGGTACAAAGCGGACTCTCGCAGGCGTTTGCAGGGAAACCCGCGTCAGGTTGATGTTAGCTTGCGCCGAGTTAGTACCGTCACCGAGGAATAGAAAATTAGGAGTTTCGTAAGGATCGATCTGGTCGCTAAATCCTGAATAATCGCGCAGCGGGCCGGTTAGTATGATAGCGCTGCCATCGGAAAGAAAGTAATTGTCACCTTGAACTCTGAGAGTGTAGTTAGTAGCAATATTGGTGTTATAACCAACATTCTCGGCTGCAACAAATAAGCCGTTGGTTTGTCCGCTTGGGTTGGGAGTAATGCCGTCGCCTTGTGCAAAGATATTGCCCGAAGTTGCAGATAGGCGCTGGAAACCGATTTCAATGGCTTTGCGATCGCTAGTAACGGCAACAATGCTAAAACCCGCCCGATTTTGATTAGTGCGGGATTCCGAGATAATTTGAAGATTAAAAGACAAGCTAAAGCCTGTAGTGCGATCGAGGGGGGGAAATGACGGATTTAAAGAATTATTTGTATAGCCAGCATAGATGCTATTGGCCGCAGTGCTGTTTAAATTAACTCCATTACCGCTAAAAAATTCTGAAGCTGTAGCGGTAGGAGAAGCAAGATTTGAGTTAGTCAAAGACAGCCAATTTTGAGAACTGGGAGTGTTACCAAGTAAGCCATTATAAAGAGGAGTCGGGCCGAGCAATGTTGCTGAAGTTTCCGACACTGCACCGAAATTTGTCCAAGTATTGCCATCTGTTGAAAATTGCCAGTTACCGTTACTATTGTCTGCAGCGGTGACTGCGACACCCAAAGGATCGCCATTAGCGTCACTTCCTAACTCGCTAGTGATGTTAAAAATACTAAAGCCTGTGTTAGCGGGGCTGGGTATATCTTCATTTATTGCGCTCAGAGTAGTAACATTAGGAGTTGCCAAAGTCGGAGCGATGTTAACCGGTCGGTTGCGGAGACTGTTAATATAAATAGTGTTAATTCCGCCGTTGGGCAAACCCAAGGAACCTGGATTATTTACAGCATAATTAGCAGTTTGGTTCACGCCACCACTAGCGCTTAAAAACTCGACAATACCCCCGTTGTTTGGTGCTGGAATTTGCACCTTAGCTGCACTCCCAAAGGCTCCGTGTGTCCCCGATGTCCTCCAGGCGATCGAATCTACTGTATCGGTAGTTGTAGTGCTAGCATTATCAACATAAACAACATCTGAAGCCGCGAAATTCCAATCAAAATTTCCGGCTGGGAGCAGCTTTGTCAAAAATCCACCTTGGGGACTCAATCGAATGTTCCAATCGTTGTTTGTTCCCGACGGTATGGGGTTGTAGACAATCTCTTGATTAGCAGCCGAACCGCCGATCGTAAGTATTGTTCCTGCTTTAAACACAGGAGCAATACTTGTCATATTAGTAAATCGATAAGCTGAATATTTAGCTGCTGTTGGCTCAGTTGAGTCGCCTACAAAATAGCTCTGAAGCTGAGTTGCACTTACATCTTCTGTGAGCAGTAACTCTACATACTCGTTGCCTGTAATGTTTCCAGTAGCGCGGCGGAATTCGTTAATAATTATCTGTCCCATCTAGATGCACCTAAATTTGAGATGATTATGTATTAGCTGCCAACTACTATCAATTTTTTTACATTTAATTTTTACTTACGTAAATACACTGACAGTAGTTTCTCCGTACAGTGGCTTGTTTAAGTCATTTTTGTTACTAAAATAATACCGGGAGTGCTGAGCAGTGTCAAGGAAAAGCTTGGATTATTGTCGATCGCACTCCCGGACCCAAAAAGTGATTTGATACACTACTCATAGCGGCAAGCTACGCGCTGTGCACCCTACATAATTAACTAAGGTGCGTACTCCGCACCTTAGTTAATTAATTTGTGCTTACCCGAAGATGGTAAAATCATTCACACCGATCGCACTAGCTTGCACTCCATTCAAAGCAGCCAACAGTTGACCGTTCTCACCAATCCTGATGAAAGCTGCATTAGCATTTTGGGTAATACTAAGTTGAGCAAAAGTTACACCGCCCCCTAACACCAGCAAATCTTCACCTTTTGTGAAATCAGTAATTAGATCGCTGCCTTCACCTGCTGTTAAAACAAAGCGATCGCGCCCAATTCCACCGCTGATAATATCATTGCCCAAACCCCCAATCAGACAATCGTCGCCTTTACCGCCATAGAGAGTATCGTTACCCTCCTCGCCGCATAGCTTGTCACTACCGCCGTTGCCAAACATCAAATCATTGCCAGCACCACCGCACAGGGAATCAGGCTCGCCGTTAAAGTCGATCGCACTGTCTCCTAAAATAGTATCTTCCCCATCGCCGCCACAAATGCTATCACTGCCGCGATCGCCCAACAGCCGATCGTTGCCAGTACCCCCCACCACAACGTCATTGCCCTTGCCGCCGTAAACAGTATCGTTGCCCTCTTCGCCGCTTAGAGTATCCGCAGCATCTCCCCCATTCAAGAAGTCGTTGCCCGCACCGCCAAACAGCAAATCGCGTCCAGTCGAGTCAAGGCTAAACGGGTCAAAACTGCCTCCAAACAAGCAGTCATTACCCTGAGCCCCAACCAGAGTGTCATTGCCCTTCTCGCCCCCAATCAAGTCATCGTCTTTGCCGCCGATCGCCACATCATCGCCCTTACCCCCGAAAATGCGATCGTTGCCGGCATTGCCCTTGAGGTAGTCATTGCCATTGCCGCCAAACAGCAAGTCTTTGTCTGCATTCGGGCCAAGGGGGATATTGCTGGGCAGTGCCCCGTAAATATTGTCGTTGCCTTTTTCGCCCAGCAGAACGTCGTCGCCGTTGAAACCGCTGATAACGTCGTTGAGATTGCTGCCGATGAGGAAGTCGTCGCCGTCAGTGCCATTGAAAGTGCGATCGACAGAATTCGGGCCCGGAATCGAACCGATCGCGGGTAGGGTAATCTGTTCGCAAATGCAATCGGTATCGCCCCCTTGAACGCTGTCAGAGTCAACAGGAATTCCGGTGGGAGTCGGAGTTCCGGTGGGAGTCGGAGTTCCGGTTGGGGTTGGAGTTCCGGTTGGAGTCGGAGTTTCCGTGGGAGTTGGAGTTCCGGTTGGGGTTGGAGTTCCGGTTGGAGTTGGAGTTTCCGTGGGAGTCGGAGTTTCCGTGGGAGTCGGAGTTCCGGTTGGGGTTGGAGTTCCTGTTGGAGTCGGAGTTCCGGTTGGAGTTGGAGTTCCTGTTGGAGTCGGAGTTCCGGTTGGGGTTGGAGTTTCCGTGGGAGTCGGAGTTCCGGTTGGGGTTGGAGTTTCCGTGGGAGTCGGAGTTCCCGTGGGAGTCGGAGTTCCCGTGGGAGTCGGAGTTGGAGTTCCGGTTGGAGTCG
>NZ_JAUBTI010000037.1:19876-21032 GCF_036702415.1 Microcoleus sp. D3_18a_C4
GAGTTCCGGTTGGAGTCGGAGTTCCGGTTGGAGTCGGAGTTCCCGTGGGAGTTGGAGTTCCGGTTGGAGTCGGAGTTGGAGTTCCGGTTGGAGTCGGAGTTCCGGTTGGAGTCGGAGTTCCCGTGGGAGTTGGAGTTCCGGTTGGAGTCGGAGTTCCGGTTGGAGTCGGAGTTCCCGTGGGAGTTGGAGTTCCCGTGGGAGTTGGAGTTTCCGTGGGAGTTGGAGTTCCGGCTGGAGTCGGAGTTCCCGTGGGAGTCGGAGTTCCGGCTGGAGTCGGAGTTCCCGTGGGAGTCGGAGTTCCGGTTGGGGTTGGAGTTTCCGTGGGAGTCGGAGTTCCCGTGGGAGTTGGAGTTTCCGTGGGAGTTGGAGTTTCCGTGGGAGTTGGAGTTTCCGTGGGAGTTGGAGTTTCTGTGGGAGTCGGAGTTCCGGTGGGAGTGGGAGTTCCGGTGGGAGTGGGAGTTGGAGGGGTATTTACAATAATGCTTCCCGTGACGATCGCAGAATCAGCTTTCCCGTCGTTAGCCTTGTAGGTAAAAGAGTCTGTCCCTGCAAAACCAGTATTGGGAGTATAAGTGAAAGAACCGTTAGCGTTGAGGGCGATCGACCCTTTAGCCGGATTTGTCACCAGAATCGCCGTCAACGGGTCCTTTTCCGGGTCTGTATCGTTGATTAAGACTCCCAAACCAGTCACGTTGAGACTCGTATTAAAAGCAGTAGTATAGCTGTCAGAATTCGCCACAGGCGGGTTATTGTTGACGCTGACAGTCACGGTAGCCGGTTCCGAGCTAACTATTCCGTCGCTGACTGTGTACGTAAAGGTGTCTGTTCCAGAAAAGCCAGCGTTAGGAGTATAAGTGAAAGAACCGTCTTTGTTGAGGGCGATCGACCCTTTCGTCGGATTTGCAGCCACCGCAGCAGTCAGCGTGTCTAAATCTGCATCGGTGTCGTTGATTAAAACTCCCGGCGCTGTTAAGCTGAGGACTTTTCCGGCACTGATGCTGTAGGTGTCGGGTTGTGCGATCGGCGGATTGTTTGTAACGTTGATATTTGCCGAAATTGCTGGTGAAGTAGCAGCCCCGTCGCTGACAGTGTAAGTAAAGCTGTCGAGTCCAACAAATCCTGGATTGGGAGTATAAGTAAACGAACCATCCTTATT